>CAZBIG010000398.1:0-2917 GCA_964491865.1 uncultured Neomegalonema sp.
GGGCTGGGGGGCCGCCTTGGTATACAACCCACGGAGGCTCTACATTTCGCTGCGGGGGCGCGCCCCGGCGGCGACCCGGGCGGCGGGCTTGGCCCATTTCGGGTCGGTCCGCAACATATGACCGTAGTCTTTCACCGTGGTACCGCAGCCGGAGGCGTTCACCACCACCGCGTCGAGCCCCTCGCCCTCGATCTCGCTTGTCCAGGCGCGAATGTTGGCGATCGCGTAGCGGTGGCTGTTCTTCTCCTTGCCCATGTGATGCCCGAGCGCGCCGCAGCAGCCGATCCCGCGGGCGATCACCACCTCGGCCCCGTGCCGGGTGAGCAGACGCACCGTCGCCTCGTTGATCTGCGGCGCCAGGGCCTTTTGCGCGCAACCGGTCAGCAGCGCGACGCGCATCCGCCGCGGGCCCTGCGCCGGATGGACCTGAGGCGCGTCGACCGCGCTCGGGCCGTAGACGCGGGAAGGGGCGAAATCGATCATCGCGCCGAGTTTGCCCGGCACCAGCGGCCGGAACGGCTTGGCGAGCTTCGCGCCGAACAGCGCCAGCGCGAACAAGCGCGGCTTCGGGATCAGCCAAGCGAGCAGCCAGCGCAGCCACCGATCGCCGAGCGGGCGCCGATAGGTGCGCTCGATGTGGGCGCGCGCGTGATCAACCAGGTGCATGTAGTGCACCCCCGAAGGACAGGTCGTCATGCAGGCGAGGCAGGAAAGACACCGGTCGAGATGCTTCACCGTCTGCGCGTCGGCGGGCCGCCCTTCTTCGAGCATCTGCTTCATCAGGTAGATGCGGCCGCGCGGGCTGTCCAACTCGTCGCCGAGCAGCTGATAGGTCGGACAGGTGGCCGTGCAGAACCCGCAATGCACGCAGGTTCGCAGGATCTGGTTCGACCGCTGCAGATCGGGGTCTTTGAGCTGCTCTTCGGTGAAGCGGGTTTCCATCGGGGGCTCGCGCGTGAGGATCGGCTGTCGGCTCAGAGGCCCATGCGGCCGGGGTTCAGGATTCCGGCCGGGTCGAATGCGGCCTTCAGGCCGCGGCTTAGGGCGGCGACGGCGGGGGCTTGCGGCGGAAAGACGTCGATCGCGGCGCGGAGCGCGCTCGAGGCGCGCACCAGGGTCGCGGCGCCGCCCGATCGCGCCGCGGCGCCGCGGATCTCGGCGGCCCCGGCGTCGCCGCTTTCGGGCGTCAAAAGCCAGACCAGGCCGCCGCCCCAATCGTAGAAGGCGCGGGCTCCGCCGTGCTCGGCGCGGGCGGCGGCGACCGCGGCGACCACGCCCGGGCCGTCGCTCGGCTTGACCGACACCCGCCAGACCGCGCCGGGCGCGCCGTGGAACGGGCCGACATCGCGCACGAACGCCCAGGCGCTGTCCGACCGGGCGGCGTCGTCGATCACCTCCACCCCGCGGGCCTGTCGGCCGAAGCGCGCCGCAAGCAGCTCGCGCAGGCGGCCGGCGCGGTAGCGGACGCTGTCGGCGAAGCCCTCGACACGGAGCAACGTCGCCGAAACGTCGCCGTCGAGCGTCTGCTCGGCGGGCAGATGGGCGGCGCCGGTGACGTCGTACGGGGCGCCGAGCCCGGCCGACAGCGCCGCGACGCCGTCCTGGTCGTCGAGGCCGAGGAGCGCCACGGTGGCGGCGTGCTCCGGCCGCGGCAGGACTTTGAACGACACCTGCGTCAGCGCGCCGAGGGTGCCGAACGAGCCCGCCAGAAGCTTCACCAGATCATAGCCGGTGACGTTCTTCATCACGCGGCCGCCCGAGGAGATCGCGCGCCCGCGCCCGTTCACGAACCGCACCCCGAGCAGACTGTCGCGGCAGCCGCCGGCCTGGATGCGGCGCGGGCCGGACACGCCGCAGGCGACGACCCCGCCGATCGTCGGCTCGCCGCCGTTCGCGCCGAGCAGCGGCCGGTGATCCATCGGCTCGAACGCCAGGCGCTGGCCCTCGGCGGCGAGGGCCGCGTCGAGCGCCGACAGCGGCGTGCCGGCCTTCGCCACCAGCGTCAGCGCGTCGGGTTCGTAAAGATCGATCCCGGAAAGGCCGCCCAAGGCGATCGTCCGCTCGGCCTGGACCGGGCGCCCGAGCCCGAGGCGGGAGCCGCCCGCGACGAGCTCGACCGGGCTGCGCGCCGCCGCGGCCTCTTCGATCAGCGCGGCGAGGGCGCTCTCGTCGTCGGGCCGGGCGTCGGCGCGGGGCGCTTCAGCGAGCGCGGTCATGGAAGCCCTCCGTTCGAGCGGCCGGGCGCGCCGGCGTCAGGGTCAGCGACAGACGAAATAGGCGACGACGCCGTCTTCGAGCTGCTCGGTCTTCACCAGATCGGCCCGGCGGCCGGTGCGGTCGCAAGCGTCCGCGGCTTCGTCGGCCGCGTCCTCGAGCGCGTCCACCGCGTCGACGCGCACGGCGATCTGATCGGGCCCGCGCGAAACCACCGAGGCGCCGCCGCCGCACCCGGCGAGCGCGATCAGCCCCAGGAGAGGCGGCACGACAGCGCGCATAGGCGTCCTCCGACCGCGGCGGGGCTCAGGCGGCCGCCGCGCGCGGCGCGCGGCGCGGCGCGGAGACCGTCAGCGGAAACACTTTGGCGGGGTTCAAAAGCCACGCCGGATCGAACACGTCTTTCACCGCCATTTGCTGCTCGAGATCGGCGGGCTGGAACTGCGCGGTCATCAGTTCGCGTTTTTCGACGCCCACCCCGTGTTCGCCCGACAGACATCCGCCGACCTCGACGCAGAGCTTCAGCAGCTCGGCCCCGAGCGCTTCGCACCGCGCCAGATCGCCGGGCTTGTTGGCGTCGAACCAAATCAACGGATGCAAATTGCCGTCGCCCGCATGGAAGATGTTCGCGACGTCGAGACCGTATTCGCGGCTCAGCTCGCCGGTGCGGCGCAGAACATGGGGCAGCGCGCTCACCGGCACC
>CAZBIG010000399.1:0-2909 GCA_964491865.1 uncultured Neomegalonema sp.
CCGCGCAGAAAACCGCCGCGACCGCCGCGACCGCCGTGAGCGCACCGCGCCGCGCCGCCCGCCACGCGGGCGCGCCCGCATGTTTCCCGAAAATCGGTATCGCCATAACAACGCCCTCTCTTGTCTCCTCAAGGGCGAAATCTACAATATCTGGAGCATTAAACAACTTTTTTGTAAGTTATCAGCGGCCAACCGCTCGCCAGATCCCGCAGCGCAGCGCCCTAAACGGGATCTTGGTCCGGATTTGGGCGGTCGAGGCAGGAAAAACACCAAATCCGCGCGCTCGAACGCCGCCATAACGCCCCGGTTTCGACGGCTGCGGCGCGCGCCTCGTCCCGAGCCAGGCGCTCAGGCTCTGGGCGCGCGGGCTCTGGGCGCGCCGCGCCCGAGGCCGCCGCCAGCGCGACCGCCCCCGCCACGGCGAACAGCGCCGCCGCCGGCCAATAGCCGCTGTCGCCCTGATGCGCGACGGTCTTGAACGCTGTCATCGTCTTCTTCCCCGGCGCGGCCGCCTGCTCGGCGCGCGACGCCGGCCGGACCGATCCGTCGACGCGTCTCGGAGTTTCAAAACAGCACCGAAGCGCCGCCCTTGATCTGGATCAAAAACCACGCGCCGCGCCGCGCCGGAGAGGTCACAAAGAAAAGCGCCGCCGCGAGGCGACCGGCGCGGCGGCGTCAACCAACGCGTTGGCCGCCCGCAGGCGCAGAATGCGGCCGCGGACCAGCGCCACGGTCTCATCGAGATCGAGGCGCCGCCCAGGGATCCCGCGCCGCACCGCTTCGATGTGCACCACCACATGCTCGACGACGCTGCCCGCGATCACGAAGTGGCTCTCGACGCCGGGGGCGGTCGGCGGAGCGACCTCGGGCGGCAGCGGCGCGTCGGCGAGGAAGGGCAGGTACACGCCGACAGCGTCGCGCCGCATCGGCTGCGTGACCCCGAGCGGCGTGCGCGCGCCGGCGCGCGTCTGCTTGGCGTGATGCGCGGCCAGATAGTCGAGACGCTCGGCCATCGGCGCCCCGAGGCGCGGCCGGTCCGCGCCCGGGAGAAACAGGAAGAAGCCGTGCAGCTCGCCGTCGAAATGCGGGCCGCCGAGCGGCGCGTCGGCCGGCCGGCTGGGGTCGCGTTGGCGCCAATAGGCTTTCGGCGGCGCCTCCGACAGCGCGTCGACGTAGAACGCCTCGCCGGCCGTCACGGTCAGCACCCGATAGGCGGCGAACAGCTGCGCGCGCTCGGCTCGGATCAGGCGCGGCGTCTCGGCGGGCGACGGCGGCGCGCCGGCCGGGTCTTCGGCGCGGTCGGCGGCCGCGCGATCGGCGGGGGGCGCAGGGTCGGTCATCGGTGCTCTCGCTGAGGGCGGCGGGCGTGCGGATCGATCATAGGATAACCGCCCGGCGGCGTCCGGCGCGTTAACAGGCGCGCGAGCGGCGTGACGGGGGGCGCAGCGGAGGCGGCGCACGCGGACCGCCGCGGCGCCCCGAGCGCCGCGCGCGCTCTCACAAATAACACGTAAAAAATTTTAAAATAAAATTGCTAAACGACGCAATCATATCGCGGCAAAGTCGCAATGATTTTCTCACAACGCCTCAAGTAATGCGCCCCGAAGCCGCCAGGAACGCGCCCCGCCGCCGCAAGGGACGCGGCCCGCTCGCGCCGCGCCGCCGACACCGAATCTTCGGGCCGGCCCGGTCGCGGCCCCCGCGCCGCGAGGCGCAACGAGGCGCAACATTGGCCCAAGCGCGCAGCGCGCCGCGCTCCCGCGCGCCGCCGGCGGCCCTCGCCCGCGCCGACCGCGGCGGTGTCCGCCCCCCCCGTCGCCCGAGCGCGTCCCCCGGAGGCGTGCGTTCTCATAAGGTTGTTCCGCACCGAGCCGATCGCCCGCGCGCAAGAGCGCCTCGCTCTTCAGCGCGCCGGCCTCACAGCGACGGCCGGGGCGCGCCGCAGGGACGCTTCGTCAGATCGAGACGTTGCGCGGAACGACCCGCCCCCCTGCGCCGGACGACCAGACGCATTGCGCGGAACGCCCCAAGGGACGCCGAGCCGGACGCCGAGCCGGACGCCGCGCGCGGGGCGCCGAGCCGGGCGCCGCGCGCGGGACGCCCCCGCAGCGTCAAGCCGGAGGACCCAAGACCTTACGCGGGATCGACGGGGGGGCGCTGGGCGGGACGATCCGAGGCGCGGCGCGCGTCGCCGGCGACGGACGGTCCTCAGCGCCTGGGCGGCGCCCAAGACGCTCCGGCGGTCGTCGGCCCGACGCGGGGGCCTGTCCGGCGAACGCGGCCGAGCGCCCGCCCCCGGCGGCGCTGACGCGCGGCGGCCATCCCCACCACGGCGCGCGCTTCCGAGATCCGGACCTCTCGGCGCGCAATCGTATCGGCCAAACGCCCCGCCGGACGCTTCGGCGCCGCGCGCGCCGCCCGAGGCCCGGGGTCGCCGCGCGACGGCCGTTCCGCGCGCGGGGCGTGAGGGCCATGCCTCCACGGCGCGCGCTTCCGAGATCCGGACCTCTCGGCGCGCAATCGTATCGGCCAAACGCCCCGCCGGACGCTTCGGCGCCGCGCGCGCCGCCCGAGGCCCGGGGTCGCCGCGCGACGGCCGTTCCGCGCGCGGGGCGTGGGGGCCATGCCTCCACGGTGCGCGCTTCCGAGATCCGGACCTCTCGGCGCGCAATCGTATCGGTTGGACGCCCCGCCAAGAACTCCGACGCCGCCCGCGCCGCCCGAGGCTCGGGGCCGCCGCGCGCGATGGCCGTTCCGCGCGCGGGGGCGTCACGGATCCGATGACGACGACGATCCTTTTGATGGGTCCAATCCCCCGGCGCTTGTAAGCACCCAGGCGAGGCTCACAGGCGGGGCTCCCCGGGCGGGGCTCCCCGGGCGAGGCTCCCGGGCGGGGCTCCCAGGCGGGG
>CAZBIG010000400.1:0-2898 GCA_964491865.1 uncultured Neomegalonema sp.
CGCGGCCACCGCGCGCGCGGGGCGGGGGCGGAGGCGGAGGCGGGCGCGGGGGCGGTTCGGCTCGAGGAGACGAGGATTGAGATGCCGGACGACCAGGATGACGGCTTTTTGTCGCGCTGGTCTCGGCGCTAGACGGCGGCGCGCGAGGGGCGGGCCGACGAGCCGGGCCCGAGCGACGTCGGGGCGGCGGAGCCGGACGGCTCGGCCGGGGGCGCGCGCGCCGTGGAACCGGCGGCGGCGGAGCTGACGGACGCGGAGCTGCTCGAGCGTCTCGGCCTGCCCGATCCCGACGCGCTGACGCCTGGGCAGAGCGTGGCGGGCTTCATGTCCGAGGCGGTGCCGGCGCGGCTGCGCAACCGCGCGCTGAAGCGGTTGTGGCTGATGAACCCGGCGCTCGCGAATTTGGACGAGCTGCTCGACTATGGCGAGGACTTCACCGACGCCGCGACGGTGGTGGCGAATTTGGCGACGTCTTATCAAGTCGGGCGCGGTTTTCTGCGCGACGAAGACCTCGCGCCAAAAGAAGACCTCGCGCCAAAAGAAGACCTCGCGCCAGACGAAGACCTCGCGTCTGACGGGGAAGCGGCCCCTGACGCGATCCCAGGCGCGGCCTACGACCCGGAAGACGACGTCGCGGTCGGCGAGGCGCCCGCCGCGCCGCAACCCGCTCCGAAGCCGGCGGCGGAGACGGCGTCTGACGGCGCGTCGGCCGCGTTCGAGGTCGCCGGGGGCTGCGGGGCCGGGGCGGGGGGGGCCGAGGAGCCGATCGCGCCCGCGCGCCCGCGGCGCATGCGGTTTTCGCCCTCCGCCGAGCGGCGCTGAGCCTCCCTCGCCCAGAAGCGCGTCCGGAGCGCGCCCGGCGCGCGCGGCGAGTCTCGGGAAAAGTCCCAGGGGGGCGACGGCCCCGCGACGCGACGTCGCTTGCGCGGGGCCGGGCGACCAAGTTTAGTCTTGAATTATGACCACTCGCACTAGGAGTGCCGACGTATGAGCGTCGACCCCGGGGCCGACATCACGGGGCGCGTGCCGCCCGAAGAGCAGCTGCGCGCCGATTTCTACGGCTTTCTCAGCGCGCTGCTCTCCGCTCCGCCGGACGAGCCCGCGCTGCGCCGGGCCGCGGCGTTGAGCGGCGGCGACGACCCGATGGGCAAGGCGGCGCGCGGCTTGGCGGCCGTCGCCAAGAGCGTGACCCCCGAGATGGCGCGCGCCGAGTTTCACGACCTGTTCATCGGCCTCGGCCGCGGCGAATTGCTGCCCTACGCCAGCGTGTATCTGAGCGGTTTTCTCAACGAGAAACCGCTCGCCGCGCTGCGGGCCGACATGTTGCGGCTCGGCATGCAGCGCGCCGAGGACCGGTTCGAGCCCGAGGACAATATCGCGTCGCTATGCGAAATGATGGCGGGCTTGATCTTAGGCCGTTTCGGCGGCGGGCCGGCTTCGCTCGCCATTCAGCGCGGGTTCTTCAACGCGCATCTGGGGCCTTGGGCCAAACACTTTTTCACGGATCTCGAAGCGGCGAAGGCGTCGGTGTTCTACGCGCCGGTGGGCGCGATGGGGCGTCTGTTCATGGAAATCGAAGCCGAGGCGTTTCGGATGGAGACGGCCTGACCAGGCCTAAGCGACCCATGTCCGCCGCGGCGGCCCTGGGAGATGGAGGGCGCGGTGAAGCCCGCCCCGATCGGAGGAAACGATGACAGAGAAGAGCCAGGACCCGGCGGCGTCGCGCCGCGCGTTCTTGAAGCTGGCGGCGGCGGCCCCGGCGGCCGCGGCGGCGACGGTCGCGGCCGGCGGCGCGTCCGCGGCGGCGCCCGAGGCCCCGCCCAGCCTCGGCCTGCGCAAGACGGCCCGCGTCAAGAAATATCTCGAGAGCGCGCGCTTCTAAGCGGGCGCTCTGTCGACGCGGGCGGGTTGCGTTCGGCCCCGTCCGTCAAATACCGGCCGCGGCGAGTCCGACGGCCGTCATATGGGAGTGAAACATGCTCAGGAAGCGCACGAACGGGGTTGCGGAACGCCCCCGGGGGATGGCCCTGACCGCCGCGGCCGCAGGCCAGGCGATGGACCGACGGACCTTTCTGCGGGGCTCGGGCTTGGCGGTGGGCGGCGTCGCGGCGCTGGCGACCGCCGGCGGCTCGGTGACCCAGGCGACCGCGAAGACCGCCACCGGCGCGGTCGAGACCATCAAATCGGTCTGCACCCACTGCTCGGTCGGCTGCACGGTCATCGCGGAAGTGCAGAACGGCGTCTGGACCGGTCAGGAGCCGGGCTGGGACAGCCCGTTCAATCTCGGGGCCCACTGCGCCAAGGGCGCGGCGGTGCGCGAGCACGCCCATGGCGAGCGCCGCTTGAAGTATCCGATGAAGCTCGTCGACGGCAAATACGTCAAAATGAGCTGGGACGACGCCATCAACGAGATCGGCGACAAGATGCTCGAGCTCCGGAAGTCTTCGGGCCCGGACTCCGTTTACTGGCTGGGTTCGGCCAAGCATAATAACGAGCAAGCCTATCTGTTCCGGAAGTTTGCGGCGTATTGGGGCACCAATAACGTCGACCACCAAGCGCGGATCTGTCACTCGACCACGGTCGCGGGTGTTGCGAACACCTGGGGCTATGGGGCGATGACCAACTCGTACAACGACATTCACAACAGCCGCGCGATCTTCATCATCGGCGGCAACCCGGCCGAAGCGCATCCGGTTTCGCTTCTGCATGTCTTGAAGGCGAAAGAAGAGAACAACGCGCCGCTGATCGTCTGCGATCCGCGCTTCACTCGGACGGCGGCGCACGCCGACGAATTCGTGCGGTTCCGCCCGGGCTCGGACGTCGCGCTGGTCTGGGGCATTCTCTGGCACATCTTCGAGAACAGCTGGGAAGACAAGGAATTCATTCGGCAGCGCGTCT
>CAZBIG010000401.1:0-2896 GCA_964491865.1 uncultured Neomegalonema sp.
GTCTGGCGCGCGCCGGCGCGGCCGAGCGCCTCGCCCGCGCGAAAACCCTTCGGTTCACATGGGAAGGACGGCCTCTCTCCGGACACCCGGGCGACACGCTCGCCTCGGCGCTGCTCGCCAACGGCGTCCGGATCGTGGGACGGGGCTTCAAGCATCACCGCCCGCGCGGCGTCACCTCGGCCGGCGTCGAAGAGGCGGGCGCGATCGTCACGGTCGGCGACGGCGCCCGACGCACGCCGAATGTCAACGCCGCGACCGAAGAGCTCGCCGACGGGCTGGTCGCGCGCGGCCAGAACGCCTGGCCCTCGGTCGCCCACGATCTCGGCCAGATCAACGACTGGGCCGCGCCGTTCTTGAAAGCCGGCTTCTACTACAAGACGTTCTTCAGCTTCTGGCCGCGCTGGACCGGCTTCGGCCGCCGCGGCACCGACGACTGGATGCGGTTCGAGGCGCTGATCCGACGCGCCGCCGGCATGGGCCGCGCCGCGGACGCGCCGGACCCGGACCGCTACGAGACCGTCCACGCCCACGCCGACGCGCTGGTGGTCGGCTCGGGCCCCGCCGGGCTCGAAGCGGCGCGGATCCTCGCCGAGGCGGGCCAGGACGTGCTTTTGGCGGAGCAGGATTTCCTGGCCGGCGGCCGGCTGCTCCACGAGACGCGGTCGATCGAGGGCGTCTCGGCCGAGGCCTGGCGGCGCCGCGCGCTGACCCGGCTCGGCACGCTGGGAGTTCGCCTGATGACCCGGACGACGGTCTTCGGGCTCTATGATCACGGCGTCGCGGGGCTGGTCGAGCGGACGGCCGAGCCTGACGGCGCCGACGGCGCGCCGCCGCGCGAGCGGCTCTGGATCGTGCGGGCCGATCGGATGGTGCTGGCCGCCGGGGCCATCGAGCGCGGCCTCGCCTTCGGCGACAATGACCGCCCCGGGGTGACGGGGGCCGAAGCGGCGCGGATCTACGCCAACCGCTACGGGGTGAGCCCCGGTCGGCGCGTCGTAGTCGCGACCACGGGCGACAGCGGCTGGCGGACCGCCGCCGATCTCGCCGCCCACGGGGCCGAGGTCGCCTTGTTGGACGCGCGCCCCCGCTCGGCGCTCGGGGCCCGCGACGCGCCCGCGGGCGTGACGCTGCTCCCCGAAACCGCGCCCGGGCGGGCGGGCGGACCGCGCGGCGGCCGCGCCGTCGAGACGGCGCGCCGCGACGGGGCCGGGTGGCGTCCGGTCGCCGGCGGCGCCGGGCGGCTCGAGGCCGATCTGCTCGCGGTGTCGGGCGGCTGGTCGCCCACCATTCATCTGGCCAGCCAACGGGGGGCCAAGCCGTTCTGGGACCCGACCCGGAACGCGTTCTTGATCGATCCCGCATCGGCCCCGGCCCCCGAGCCGATCGCGATCTGCGGCCGCGCGGCGGGCGTCGACGGCCTCGACGCGAGCGCGGCTTCGGGTCGAAACGCGGCCGCGCGGCTGCTCGGGCGCGCCGAAGAACCTATCGACGACCCCTTGGCGCCCGCCCTCGGCCTCTACGCCGTCGCCGCGCCGGGCCGCGCGCGGGGCCGAGCCTATGTCGATCTGCTGCACGACGTGACCGCCGAGGACGTGCGCCAGGCGGCCCGCGAGGGCTATGACGCGGTCGAGCATCTGAAGCGCTACACCACGCTCGGCATGGCTCCGGACCAGGGCAAAACCGGCAATCTTCTGGGCCTGGCGGCGCTGGCCGAGGCGACGGACCGTCCGATCGAGCGCGTTGGCGTCACCACCTTCCGCCCGCCCTATGCGCCGGTGTCAATCGGGGCGCTCGGCGGCGCGCTCGGCGGCCCGCGCGTCCGACCCGATCGCCGCGCGCCCGCCCACGCCTGGCATCAGGCCCAGGGCGCCGTGTTCACCGACGCCGGGCTCTGGCGTCGGCCGCAGTACTACCCGCGCGCGGGCGAGGACATGGCCGCCGCCGCGGCGCGCGAAGCGACGACCGTGCGCACGCGTCTCGGCCTGTGCGACGTGACCTCGCTCGGCAAAATCGCCGTCGACGGCCCCGACGCCGCCGAGTTCCTGAACCGCGTCTATGTGAACGGCTTCGCCAAGCTGCCCATCGGCCGGGCCCGCTACGGCGTGATGCTGCGCGAGGACGGGGCGGCGCTCGACGACGGGACCGTCTGGCGGCTCGGCGAGACGGCGTTCTTCCTGACGACCACCACGGCGGGCGCCGGCAAGGTCATGAGCTGGCTTGAAGAGCTGCTGCAGACGCGCTGGCCGGAATTGCGGGTCTCGGTCGCCTCGGTCACCGAAGCTTGGGCGGGGTTCGCCGTCGCCGGGCCGCGGGCGCGCGTCCTGCTCTCGGCGCTGGTCGAAGGGGTCGACTTCGCGGACGACGCCTTTCCGTTCATGGGCGTCCGCGTCGGCGCGATCGGCGGGCGCGAGTGCCGGATCGCGCGGATCAGCTTTTCGGGCGAACTCGCCTATGAGATCTACGCCCGCGCCGATTACGGCGAAGCGCTGGCCGAGGCGCTGTGGGACGGGGCTCAACCGCTCGGCGGCGCGCTCTACGGCTCGGAAGCGCTCGGGATCCTGCGGATCGAGAAAGGCTTCCCGACCCATGCCGAAATGGACGGGCGCGTCACCCTCGCGGATCTCGGCCTCGGGGGGCTCGCCTCGACCAAGAAGCCGTTCGTCGGGGGCGCGCTGGCGTCCCGCCCCGCGCTCGCCGCGGCGGACCGGCCGCGCCTCGTCGGCCTGATGGCGCGCGACCCGCGCGACAGCTTGTCCGCCGGCGCGATCCTCTGCCGCAGCGGCGAGACGCGCGGTCACGGCGTCGGCTGGGTGTCCTCGGCCGCCTGGTCGCCGACGCTGGGCCGGTCGGTGGCGCTCGGCTTCGCGGCGGGCGGGCTCGAGGCCTGGGCCGAAAG
>CAZBIG010000402.1:0-2895 GCA_964491865.1 uncultured Neomegalonema sp.
CGTCTCGTCGGGCGGAGCGTCGATGGCGAGGTAGACGTCGGTCGGCCCCGACGCCAGTATGGCGTTGCGCACGCAGCCGCCCACGAAGCGCGGCGAGGCGCCCTCGGCCGCCAACGCGTCGGCCACCCGCCGGATCTCGGGGTCGGCGAGCCACGGGGCGGCGTCGGGCCGCAACACCAGTCCGGGGTCGGACGGGTCGGCTTCGGAGGGCGGGTCTGGGGGCATGGACGGCCTTCGACGATGCTCGGCGGTTGCGCGCGCGCCGGATGGGGCTAGCCTGTTCGGACGGCGAGCGAAAGGCGTCCGCGCGCGATCGGCGGGGCGCCGGAGAGAGGGCTGATGGCCAGGCGCGACACGCGACCGAACGGCGAGACCGTCTCTGGCGCCGGCGCGGAGTTGCGCGCGGTGGCGCGGGCGCTGCGCCACGGCCATGCGGCGCTGTTCCGCAATATTGACGGGCTGAGCGCGCTCGCCGCGGAGAGGTTGGACGACGGGGCCGACCCGACCTTGCGCGAATGCTTGAGCCGTTCCGGGGCCGCGGCGCGGCGCGGCAAAGCCCAGGCCTTTCAACTGGCTGATTTTCTGTCGGTGATCGCGGATCCCGCGCCGTCGGCCCCGCCGGCGCGGTTTCGCGACGCCGCCGAGACCGCCCGGGCGCGCTGCGCCGAGCTGTTGGCGGCGGCGGGCGCGACGGTGTCGGTGTCGGGCGAGGCGACCTTGGCGATCGCGCCCGAGCGGTTGGAGGGCGCGCTCGAAAGGCTGATCGACAACGCGGTTCGGCGCGGGGGCGCGCGCCGGGTGACGATCGCGACCGAAACCGCGCCCGAGACCGCGCTCGGCGGCGGCGGCGTTTTGATCCGGGTCTTGGATGACGGCGCGGGCCCGCCGCAGTGCGCTCCGGAGCGCTTGTTCACGCCGTTCGAGCGGGTCGAGACGGGCGCCGAGGCCTTGCCCCCCGGCGCGGCCGACGATGGCGAGGCGGGATTGGGGTTGGGGCTGGCCTGGTGCCGCGCCGCGATCCTCGGGGTCGGCGGGGCGGTCGCGTTCGCGCCCGTCGCGCAGGGGGCGCTGGTGGAGATCCGGCTTCCGTTTGCGGCTTAGCCTCGGGCGGCGCGGAGGCGCGCGCGCGCGGGGCGCTCGGGCGGGGCGCGAGAGCGCGGCGGCGTCACCGCGCGAGCGCGTCGTGCAACCGGTCGGACAGGCTTTTCAACATGCCGGCGGTCGCGCCCCAGATGAATTTATCGGCGTAGGGCATCGCGTAGAACCGGCGCCGGCCGAGCGGCGTGTCGCGGCTCAACCGTTGGTGGTTGGCGGGGTCCATCAGAAACCCGAACGGCGCCTCGAACACCTCGGCGACCTCGCCCGGATCGGGGATCGGCGCGAAAGTCGGTTTCACGAAGCCCACGAAGGGCGTGACCGCGAAGCCGGTGGCGGTCTGGTACGGGTCGATCGCGCCCAGCACCTCGACCGCGTCCGCGGTCAAGCCGATCTCCTCGCGCGCCTCGCGCAGCGCGGCGGCGAGCGGCGAGGGATCGGCGGCGTCGACCTTGCCGCCGGGAAAGGCGATCTGACCCGCATGGCGGGCGAGATGCGCGGCCCGGCGGGTGAGGATCACGGCGAGCCCGTCCGCCCGCTCGACCAGCCCGCACAGCACGGCCGCGGGCCGCATGCGCTCGTCGGGGCGGCGCGGCGGCGGGGCGCGCGGATCCAGATCATAGTCGCTGCGCGGCGCCGAACATGTCGGGGTCCAGACCGCCGCGGCGACCGCCTGGCGATCGAGACGCGCGTAATCGAGCCGCGGCCGGGGCGCGGGCCTCGGCTCGGCGGGGTCGGCGTCGTGAAGATCGGCGTTCATCGCGTGTCCGCGCTCCCTCGGCGCTCCCTCGGCGCCCCGTCGGCGCTGTCTCGGCGCCCCCTCGGCGCTTCGCCGGCGCCCTGTTCGCGCTGTCGGCGCGCGCTGTCGATCCCGGCCGAGCGTCCCGCCGCCTCGCCGCGCGCCCCGCGCGGCTCGCGCGCCGGCCGGCCCGGCCCTGGCCGGCCCCTAACCGCCGATCGGGTCGTCCGCCGCGACGTCGCCCGGGCGGGCCAGCGCGAAGAACGCGCCGCCCGAGCGCACGCCGAACACCGATCCTTCGGGGCGCGCTTCGACGCGACCGAGGTCGGCCAGCCGGTAGAAGCTCTTCCGGTCGATCCGCGCCTCGAGCCGGTCGCGCACCAGCACATAGGGCGCGGGCTCGCCGTCGTCCGCGTCGAACCGGGTTCGGATCGGCCGCTCTGGACCCGCGGTCGTCTCGTCGCCCACATTCGTGACGAAAGTCAGGTCGCGGTTCGGCTCCACGCGGAAATCCACCGCCACGAACGGCGCGTCCTCAACCTGGATGCCGACTTTTTCGACCGGGGTCACCAAATAGTAACGGTCGTCCGCCTCGCGCCGCAGGATCGAGGCGAACAGGCGCACCAGCGGTTCGCGCCCGATCGGCGTGCCGAGATAGAGCCACAGCCCGTCGCGCAGAATGCGGATGTCGAGTTCGCCGCAATAGGGCGGGTTCCAAAGATGCAGGGGCGGACGCCCGCCGCCGGCCGCGTGCGAGGCCTGCGCGGCCAAGCTTTCGGCGTCGGGCGCGCCCGAGCGTCGTTCCGGCTCTTGATTTGACATGGCGTGGCCTCGATCTCGTAAATCGTTCGTGAGCGTCCGGGCGTTGCGCGCCCCGCACGGGTCCGCCGCGGACCCGCGCTCTGGACGCCGTGTGCGATTGCGCTCTTATTGCGGGATCGGCGCTGCGATAGCGGCGTTTCCGCCAACAACCTAGTGACGAGGCCCCCGATGATCGAGACCGAGGCGAGCGCCGCCGAAGCCGACGGGGGGCATCCCTTGCTGAACCTCGAGCCGGTCGC
>CAZBIG010000403.1:0-2893 GCA_964491865.1 uncultured Neomegalonema sp.
GCGCGGCGGTCTGGGGCGCCGCCGATTGCCGCTGCGGCGGGCGCTCGGCGGCGTCGGCGGCCCGGGCGGCGAGACCCGGGGCGCGGTTCTGGCCCTCGGCCTCGGCTTGACCGTGCTGACGGCGATCGGCCTGATCGACAGCAATCTGCGCCGCCTGGTCGACGACACGCTGCCGGACCGCGCGCCGGCCTATTTCTTCGTCGACATCCAAGACGCCGACCTCGAGCGCTTCCGCGACGAGGCGATCGCGCAGCCGGGCGCGACCCGGATCGAGACCGCGCCGATGCTGCGCGGCGTGATCACCCGGATCAACGGGATCGCCGCGTCGGACTGGCGCGCTCAGGGGCGGGTCGCGGACGGGTTCGGCTGGATCTTGCGCGGCGATCGCGGCGTGACCTATGCGGCCGCGCCGCCGCCGGGCACGCAGATCACCGACGGCGCCTGGTGGCCCGAGGACTACCGCGGCGAGCCGCTTGTCTCGTTCGGCGACGAGCAGGCCCGCGGCCTCGGCGTCGGCATCGGCGATCAAGTGACGGTGAACGTCTTCGGCCGCGACATCACCGCGACGATCGCCAGCCTGCGCCGGGTCGAGTTTCGCGAGATGGGGATCAACTTCCTGATGGTGTTCGACCCGGGCGTGCTGCGGGGCGCGCCGCACACCCATATCGCCACTTTGTACGGCGAGGAGCCGGAGCCCGGGGCGTATCTGCGCGCCGTGGCGCGCGCCTATCCGGCGGTGACCGCGGTTCGGGTCGAGGACGCGCTCGAGACCATCGCCGGCGCGCTGCGCGACGTCGCGACCGCGGCGCGGGTCGGCGCCTCGGCGACGCTGCTGACCGGGCTGGTGGTGCTGATCGGCGCGGCCGCGGCGGGGCAACGCCGCCAGATTTACGAGGCGGCCGTGTTGAAGACGCTCGGCGCGACCCGCGGCGCGGTGCTGTCGGCGATGACGCTGCGGGCGGCGCTGCTGGGGCTCGCCGCCAGCGTGGTGGCGATCGGCGCGGGCGCGCTCGCGGCTTGGGCCGTCAGCGTCTTCGTGTTGGACGCCGGGTTCCGCTTCGACGTCGGCGCGGCGGCGGTCGTCATCGTCGGGGGCGTGCTCGCGACGCTGCTGGCGGGCGCGCTGTTCGCCATCGGCCCGCTGTCGGCCCGTCCGGCCCGGGTGTTGCGGGCGCGGGAGTAGCGTTGGACTGCCGCGGTAAATTGCGGCGAAAAACCGACGCGCGCATTCCCGACCCTCTTGATTGGATTAGGGTCGGGGCCGATATCACCTGCGGGCGGGAGCGTCCGCACCAATTATCAAGAGGATGACATCGATGGCTGAGTTCCAAACGAACGTCGCCCGGGGCGGCGTCCGCGCGGAGATCGACGCGGGCCTCCGGGCTCACATGAACAAAGTGTACGGGCTGATGTCGGTCGCCATGCTGGTGACCTTCGCCATCGCCTACTTTGTCGGCACCAACGAGAGCTTGCTGGCGACCTTCTTCACGGGCCCGATCCGCTGGGTCGTGATGTTCGCGCCGCTGATCGCGGTCATGGGGCTGAGCTTCGGCATCAACCGCCTGTCGGTCGGCGCCGCGAACGCGGTGTTCTACGGCTTCTCGGCGCTGATGGGCCTGTCGATCGCCTGGATCTTCGCCGTGTTCAACCTCGGCGTCATCGCGACCGCCTTCCTGGCCACCTCGGTCAGCTTCTTGGCGCTCAGCCTCTACGGCTACACCACCAAGAGCGATCTGAGCGGCGTCGGCCGGTTTGCGTTCATGGGTCTGATCGGCGTGATCGTGCTGTCGTTGATCGGTCTGTTCGTCGACTTCGGCGGCGCGTTCAACTTTGCGCTGCAGGTGGCGATCCTGCTGATCTTCGCCGCTTTGACCGCCTATGACACCCAGCGTCTGAAAAGCGAGTACGTCGCTTACGCCGAAGCGGGCGCCCAGGGCAGCCAAGAAGGCCGCGATTGGATGGAGAAGTCGGCGATCATGGGCGCGACCTCGCTGTACCTGAACTTCATCAACATGTTCATGGTCATCTTGCAGTTCATGGGCGCGGGCGACGAATAACCGTTGCCTAGCTCAGAACCACAAAAGCCGCGGGAGGCCGCGGCTTTTTTTGTTCAGATATCTAGTGCGGCGCTCTATTTTATCTTGCCTTCTTTGTATTCGACATGCTTGCGCGCAACCGGGTCGTATTTGCGCACAGACATCTTTTCGGTCATCGTGCGAGAGTTCTTTTTGGTCACATAGAAGTGGCCCGTGCCGGCGCTCGAATTCAGCCGGATCTTGATGGTGGTCGGCTTCGCCATGGGGACGGCTCCTTGGTCTGGCGGTCGCACGGCCGCGCGTCTTACGGACGGCCGCGAACAACAAAACGACGCGCGCCGGACGGCCGGCCGCGAGACAGGCCGTTCGCTTAAGCCGACGCCGGCGCGGGGTCAACGCCGACGCGCTCAGAGCGCGATGAATTCCGAGCGCGTCGCCTCGTGTCGGAAGAAGGGGGCCGGCCGGTCGGGCGGCGGCGCGCCTGTCTCGGGTCGCCAGCCGGCGTCGAGCGTCGCTTCGACTTCGGCGAGCACCACCCCGGTGATGAACGGCGTCTCGAGCGCCCGCGCGTCGGACAGAGACCGCCACCCCAGGTGCGACAATTCGGCGTCCGAAGCGGAGAAGTCGTCGGGGTCTCCGGCCAAGGCGGCGGCGCTCGCCAAAAAGAACCGCGCGTCGAACCGGCGCGGCATGCCGGGGGGGGTGACGGCGCGAAAGACGAAGCGCAGGGCCGACAGGCCCGCGCCCAGCCCGGCGGCGGCGAAGCGTCGCCAGCTGTCGCCGACCGCCGCGTCGCGCGCGTCGGCGGCGGCCCGGGCGTCGAGACGGCGCCCAAGCCGCAGGCCCGCCTCTTCGAA
>CAZBIG010000404.1:0-2890 GCA_964491865.1 uncultured Neomegalonema sp.
ATCTCTATGGCGGCATGGACGAGCCCGAGCTGAAGATCATCGACGTCTTCATCTGTAAGCTGCGTAAGAAGCTCTCGGCGGCGACCAACGGCGAGAACTACATCGAAACGGTCTGGGGCCGCGGGTACGTGCTGCGCGACCCCGAGCCGGCGCTGGCCGACCAAAAGCAGGTCGTGAACGCCTGATCACGGGCCGTCGGCTCGTCCGAAAGCCGGGGCCCCGCCCCGGCTTTTTGCGTTTAGCGTCCCGCCGGCGGTCCGGTCAGCGCGCGGCGATCAGATGCGGCGCGAGCGACGCCTCGGCCATTTCGACCGCCTGGATCATCGTGTCGCGCGGCGGTTCGGCCCGCGCCGTCAGCCGCAGGCCTTGCAGCTGGACCAGCAGGAACCGGCCGAGCCGCTCGGGATCGGCCCCCGGCGCGAGCCACCCTTCCGCGCCCGCCTGACTGACCCCGTGGATCAGCGCCGCCTCGATCTGCGCAAGCTTTTCGCCCAAAAACGCGCGATCGGCCTCGTCGACGGCGCGCTCGGCGATCAGGTTCCCGATCAAGCATCCCAGCCGCCGGGTCCGCTCGTCGCCCCCGTCGAGCCCCGCCGAGCCGCGCAGCAGGCGCGACAGCGCCGCGGGGAACGGGCGCTCGGCCAACAGCTCGCCGATGCGCGCGCAAGAGCGGTCCGCGTAGCAGTCCGCCGCGGCGCGCATCATTCCGGATTTCGAGCCGAACGCGTTGTAGAGGCTCGATCGGCTGAGCCCGGTCGCTTCGGTCAGCTGCTCGAGCGACAGCCCCTCGAAGCCGTGGCTCCAAAACGCCGCCTCAAGCCTCTCGACCACGGCCCCTTCGTCGAAGCTGCGGGGTCTCATCGGTCCGTCTCCTTCAGGCCGGCGCTCTCGATGCGCGCTTGCGCCTGCGCGTCGCCGGCGGTTTTCTTTGTCGGCCGCGCCGCGCGCGCCGCGTCGACGCCTTCACATGGCCGAAGCGAACCGCGCGTTCCAGAGCGGATCACAAAGTCGCGAGCGCGCGTTCCCGACAGCGCGGCCGACCCTCTCGCAGGAGCCTCGCATGACCGCCGTCCCGACCGACCGTCCCAGCCCGCGCGCCAAGGCCGAGCGCCTGTTCCCGCGCCTGCCCGCCCGCGGCTGCTGGGTCAGCCTGCCCACGCCGATCGCGGCCGAGATCGTCGGCGACGCCGGCGTCGATTTCGTGATCCTCGACCTCGAGCACGGAACCGCGACCTACGAGACCGTCGTCGCGCAGCTCATCGCGCTTCGAGCGACCGGAACCGCGGCGGTGGCGCGCGTGCCCGAACTCTACGGCCCCTGGATCAAGCGGACGCTCGACGCGGGCGCCCAGGCGCTGATCGTGCCGATGGTGGCGACGGCGGACGCGGCTGCGGACGCGGTGCGCGCCTTCCGCTACGGCCCCGACGGCGTCCGCGGCAACGCCACGCGGATGGTGCGCGCCGCCCGCTACGGCGCCGATCCGGACTATTTGACGCGGTGGCGCGACGAGGGTGTGCTGATGGTTCAGATCGAAAGCCCCGAGGCGCTGAACAACGCCGAAGCGATCGCCGCGGTTGACGGCGTCGACGCGCTGTTCTTCGGCCCGTCCGATTACGGGGCGGCGGCGGGGTTCCCGGGCGACGCGGCGTTGACGCGCGCGCTCGATCAGGTGACGGCGGCCGCGCGGGCCTCGGGCAAACTGGTCGCCACGGTTCTGTTCGCCGACCACGACGCGGACGCGCTCGAAGCGCGCGGCGTCGACATCCTGGGCGTCGCCTCGGATGTCAGCCTGCTGCGCAAAGGCGCCGCCGGCGTCGCGCAGCGCTAAGAGGCCCGCGACGCGCCCCCGCGGCGCCGATTTGCGTTTGGTCAAGGGCGTCACATCCAAGGCGTCGCCCTACTCTTCTAACGCGACCGCGGCCGATCGGGGCCGGGCGACGACTTCGGAGCGCTGCATGACCGAACTTTCTCTATCGCGCGATTTTCTCGACTGGCTGATCGCCAAATCGCAGGAATTCGTCGTGAAGGACGTCGCGACCGGCGCGGCCGACGAAGAAGATGTCGACGCCTCGGTGCTGGAAGATCGCGGCGACGACCCGGTGTTCGCCGAATTGACCGAGGCGATCGACGATTTGAACGAGCAGCAACAGGCCGAGCTGGTCGCGCTGATGTGGCTCGGCCGCGACGCGATCAACGGCGACGGCGGCGGCGAAAGCTTCGCCGAGCGCGTCGCTTTGGCCCATGTCGAGCGCGTCAACAGCACATCGAGCTATCTGCTCGGCGCGCCGCTGTTGTCCGACTATCTGGCCGAAGGGCTGGCGGCGCTCGAGGACGACGACGCCTGAGCGTCCGCGCGCGGCGCCCCGCGTGGCCCCGTCGCTCGGCGCGCCGCGGCTCAGCTGGCGAGCTTCTCCATGACCTCGTCGGTCATCTCGAAATTGGCCGTCACGTTCTGCACGTCGTCGTCGTCGTCCAGCGCATCGAGCAGCTTCATCAGGGTTTTGCCCTGATCCTCGTCGACCGGATTGGTGTTCTGGGGCTTCCAGATCAGCTTCGCCGTCTCGGCCTCGCCCAGGCTTTCTTCGAGCGCCGACGACACCGCCGCCAGATCCTCGGCGGCGGTGAAGATCAGATGACCGTCCTCGGAGCTCTCCACATCGTCCGCCCCCGCCTCGATCGCGGCCTCCATCACCGCGTCCGGATCGCCGACGGCGCTCGGATAGACGATCTGTCCGACCCGGTCGAACATGAAGCCGACCGAGCCCGTCTCGCCCAGATTGCCGCCGTTCTTCGAGAAAATCGTGCGCACGTTCGACGCGGTCCGGTTGCGGTTGTCGGTGAGCGCCTCGACGATGATCGCGACCCCGCCCGGGCCGTAGCCCTCGTAGCG
>CAZBIG010000405.1:0-2880 GCA_964491865.1 uncultured Neomegalonema sp.
CGCCGGTCGACGGGGCGGGGCGACGGCGCCGGGCGGGGCGCGCGCGCGCTCAGCCTTGGTCGCTCCGCACGCCGATCCGCTGAACCTCCCACTCAAGTTCGTGGCCGGACGCCGCCCGCACCCGGGCGCGCACGTCTTCGCCGAGATCCTCGAGATCCGCCGCGGTCGCGCCGCCGGCGTTGGTGAGGAAATTCGCATGCTTCTCGCTGATCACGGCCCCGCCGCGCCGCAGGCCCCGGCAGCCCGCCGCCTCGATCAGCGCCCAGGCCTTCAGCGCCTGGCTGTCGTCCGGCGCTCCGGTCGAACTGAACCCCGCCGGATTGCGAAAGGTGCTGCCGGCGGTTCGGTCCTTCACCGGCTGGCTGGCCGCGCGCTTCTCCATCAGCGCCGCCATGCGCGCCCGGATCGCGGACGCCGCCTCGCGCGCGCCGCGCAGGGTCGCCTCCACATAGATCAGGCCCCGAGGACGGCTGTCGCGATACGCGAACCCCATCGCCTCGGCGTCGAGGGCGATCATCCGGCCGGACCGATCCACCGCGCGGGCCGAGACGAACACGTCGGCCAGATAGCGGCCATACGCCCCCGCGTTCATCCGGAGCGCGCCGCCGATCGCGCCGGGGACGCCGCGCAAGAATTCGAGCCCCGCGATCCCCGCGTCGGCCGCCGCCTCGGCGACGCGCGCGTCGAGCGCCGCCGCCCCCGCGACCACCCGCGCCCCGTCCGGCCCGGCGCCCGCGCGGATCTCCGAAAACCCGCGGCCGAGCCGCACGACGACGCCGGGCACGCCGCCGTCGCGCACGATCAGGTTCGAGCCGACGCCGATCGGGGTCACCGGCACCTCGGGAGGCGTCTGCGCCAAAAAGTCCGCCAGATCCTCCGGATCCGCCGGCAGGAATAACACTTCCGCAGGCCCGCCGACCCGGAGCCATGTGAGTTCGGCCAGCGGCCGCATGGGCTCGAGCCGCCCGCGCGGCCTCGGCAGTCGCGCGATCAAAGCCTCGCCGTCCAACGCGCTCAAAGGCGTCCTCCCACTGATCAGCCCGCGACGACGGTGCGCGCCGGTCTCTTCGGTCGGCTCGCGCGATCCGCGACCGCGCCGCCGCCGTGGTCATCCTGGGGCCGTGATCTCGAGGTTCGCCGATCACAGCTTCCCGGCTTTAGCGCGGATGCGCAGCGTCAGAGGCTCCACAGCTACGGCAGCGACACCGCCCGTTCGGCGCGGATCAAGGTCGCGCCGGCGCGGCTCAAAACCACCGAGCCCAGATAGACCCCCGTCGGCCAGCCCGCGTCCGGGCGATGTCCGCCGAGGAACCGAAAGGCGACGGCCTGGCTTTTTCCGGCGGTCTCGACCTTCTCCGCCAGCAGCGCGCCGTCCGGTCGGCGCAGGCGCATCTCGACGACGTCCCCTTCGCGCAGGCCCAGAACGGTGGTCCAGAACACCAAAGCCGGCCCGTCGCCCAAGCCGATCTCGGTGCGGTCGTGCCCGGCCTTGATCTCGTCCCACTGCGGCGCGCGGTTGGTGAAGCGCGCTTCGAGCAGCGTCGCGCCTTCGTACGCGATCGGCGTTCGCCAAGCCCCGTTCGTCGTCGCCGCGCAGTCGACGCCTTCGCTTCGCGGGGCCGAGCCGACCGCGCGGCCCGAGAACGGGTCGATCACCGTCTCGTCGCGCCGCAGCGTCAAGTGCAGATGCGGGTAGTTGGTCGCGCCGGACAGGCCCACGGCCCCGATGCGATCGCCGGCGGAGACCGTGTCGCCGGGCCTGACCGCCAAGCTCCCGCGTTTCAGATGGCAATATTGGGTGGACCAACCGCCGCCGTGCAGGATCAAGGCGCCATTGCCGCAATCTTTGCCGTCAAGGGGCGCGCCGTCGTGCAGGCGGTCCGGTTCGCCGTCGCGCACCCGCGCGACGCGCCCGTCGGCGGCCGCCAGCACCCCGACGTCTTGCGTCAACTCGCCGAGATGGCGCAATCGGATGTCGACGCCGTTATGGCCGTCTCGGCTGCGCTCGCCGCAGCCGAACTCTGCGACGCCCGGGCCCGGGTCGAGATCCACATGGTCCTGGACGAAACAGGTTTCGCCCAAGGCGCAGTCCACCGGCCAGTCGAGACGCGGGGCGTCGGCGCGCGCCGGCGTGGACGCGAGCGTCGCGACGATCGCCGCGGCGGCCAGACGACCGTCGGGCCCGCCGCGGCGGCCGGCTGAGCGCCCCGACCGATCCAACCGCCCGCGCCGGCCCGTCAGCTTCATGCCGCCCCCGCTCTGTCGACCGCCGCGCCGCGCTCAGTCGGCGGTCAGCAGAGGCGTTTTCTCGCCCGTCAGGCGGGGATGATCGGGCGGCAAGATCTCGAGATCGAGCTTGCCGTCCTTGACCATGACGCGCACCAGGCCGCCCTTCGTCAGCTTGCCGAACAGCAGCTCCTCGGCGAGCGGTTTCTTGACATGCTCCTGGATGACGCGGCCCAACGGCCGCGCGCCCATTTTGTCGTCATAGCCTTTGTCGGCCAGCCAGCTCGCCGCCTCTTCCGAGAGTTCCACCGAAACGCCGCGGTCGAGCAGTTGCGCCTCGAGCTGCAGGACGAATTTCTCGACGACCTGCAGGATGACCTGACGGGGCAGGGCGCCGAACGAGATGATGGCGTCCAGACGATTACGGAACTCGGGCGTGAAGGTGCGCTCGATGGCCGCCTGATCCTCGCCCTCGCGCCGATCGCGTCCGAAGCCGATGGCGTTCGCCGCAAGCTCCGAGGCGCCGGCGTTCGACGTCATGATCAAAATGACGTTGCGGAAATCGACCGTCCGGCCGTTGTGATCGGTGAGCTTGCCGTCATCCATCACCTGCAACAGCAGGTTATAGACGTCGGGATGCGCTTTCTCGATCTC
>CAZBIG010000406.1:0-2868 GCA_964491865.1 uncultured Neomegalonema sp.
GGGCCGTTTGGGGCCGCGGCGCGACGCAACATTCGGCGCGCCGGCGCGCGCTGGCCGGCGCGTCCGGCGGCGCCATTCTGACATTCAGCTCGCGCCTTTCAGGGACGGCCGGGCGTCGAGGCGAGGAAAGACGATGGCGGGCGGGAGCGCGCGGTTGCGCCTAGAGCGAGACGGGGCCGACTGGCCGCACCGCGATCGCAGCCTGGTGGCGCGCGTCGACGGAACGCGCTGGCATGTGCAGCGCTGGCCGGCCCCGACGCCGGACGCGCCGACGGCGCTGCTAATCCACGGCACGGGCGCCGCCACTCATTCCTGGGCGGGGCTGGCGCCGCTGCTGGCGCGCCGGGCCGCGGTGATCGCGCCGGATCTGCCCGGCCACGGCTTCACCGACGCGCCCGCCTGGCCCTCGCGGCAGTCGCTGCCGGGCATGGCGGCGTCGCTCGGGGCGTTGCTGGACCATCTCGACGTCGCGCCGGACCTGGTGGTCGGCCATTCCGCCGGCGCCGCCATCGCGTTCCGCATGACCCTCGACGGGCGCATCGCGCCGCGTCTGCTGATCGCGCTCAACGGGGCTCTGAAGCCGTTTCAGGGGCTGGCGGGCGTCTTGTTCCCGCAGATCGCCCGCCTGCTGTTCCTGAACCCGCTGACGCCGCGGGTGTTCGCGGCCAGCGCGCGCGACCCCAGGCGCGTGGCGCGCCTGCTCGAGGGCACCGGCTCGACCTCGCCGCCCGAGCTGGTCGCGCTGTACGGCCGGTTGTTCCGCAATCCAGGCCATGTCGCCGGCGCCCTGTCGATGATGGCCCATTGGGACCTTTCGGCCCTGGCCGCCGAGGCGCCGCGGCTTCGAACGCCGGTCGTCTTTTTGGCCGGCGCGCGCGACCGGACGATCCCGCCCAGCGACGCCCAGGCGCTGGCCGAGCGGTTGCCTCGGGCCGAGGCGGTCACGCTGCCGGGGCTGGGTCATCTGGCGCATGAGGAGGATCCGCAGACGGTCGCGGCGGCCGTTTTCGATCGCATGCCGACGGAGGCGTGAACCGGGGGCGGAACCGGCGCTAGCGACATTCTGTCCGCCGAATCCGGGGTTTGAGCGCCGATTCTGCGGTTTTGTTCTCTATCTGGAAACGGGTCCGCGCTGGTAGGGTTTGACGAATGCGAGGCCGCTCCCTGGCCGACTCGGTCGACTTCGAGGCCGGTCGTCCGCTCGGACGCGGCCAGCGACACGCGGTTCGGCGACGCCGTCCGCACGCCGCGACGCGCCGCGCCTCCGCCCGACGGCGGCCCCGGCGGCGACGCGATTGAAAGGGGGGCCTATGCTTCCGGCGAGACTTGAAGACGTCCTCGAAGCCGTCCCCGTTTCGGCGGAGCAGGACGCGTTCGGGCCGGACGACCCCGAAACGCGGCGGGAGCGCGGCCCCGCCGCCGCCGCGCCGGAGACGGCGATCGGCGGCCTGTGGCGCGAGCGCGTTCGGCTGCAGGGCATCGTCGATCGGGCGCCGCCGGGGCTGAAGGAAGAGGCCTTCGCCTCGCTGGTCGAGACGATTCTGATCATCGATCGGCGGATTTCGCGGGCCGAGCCGCGAACCCTCGAAGATCTGGCTTGCAAGGTGCTCGTCGCCGCCGCGGCGCTGGAGACCGACGGCGATTGCGCGGGCGCGTTGATGCGCCTGTCCGCCGCGCGCGCGCTCATGATCGACGCCGAGCGGATCGTGCGTCGGCGCGATTGAGCCCGGCCCGCGCGGCGCCCGCGGCGGATACGCCCGCGGCGCCGATCGAGCATTGCGCTTCGCGCGGCGTCGGCCCTATTGTCAGCGTATGTTGACACAGCGCCAGTCAGTCGGGCTTGACGCCGACGCCCCCAAGACCGCTCCGACCGCGCGCGGCGCGTCGCGGCCCGGTTCGGCTTCACCCGTCCGCGGGCCGTCGGAGGGCGGACCTTCGGGTGGCCGACCTTCGGGCGGCGGACCTTCGGGGGGCGGGCCGGCCGGCGGCCCCGACGGCCGGGCGGAGCGGCCCCATGCGGTCGTCGTCGGATCGGGGTTCGGGGGGCTCGCCGCGGCCGTGCGGCTCGGCGCGCGCGGCTACCGGGTCACCGTGCTCGAGCGGCTCGAGCAGCTCGGCGGCCGCGCTTCGGTGTTTCGCCAGGACGGCTTCACCTTCGACGCCGGCCCCACGATCGTGACCGCGCCCTTTTTGCTCGACGAGCTCTGGGCGCTTTGCGGGGCGGACCGCGCGCAGGACGTGCCGCTCGTGCCGCTTGATCCGTTCTACACGCTGCGCTTCGACGACGGCGAGACCTTCAGCTGCCGCGGCGATCCCGACGCCATGCGGGCCGAGGTGGCGCGGCTGTCGCCGGGGGACGTGGCCGGCTATGAGCGCTTCATGCGCGTCAGCGAGCGGATGTATCGGCTCGGCTTCGACCCGCTGGCCGACAAGCCGTTCAACACGCTGTGGGACATGGCCAAAGTGCTGCCGCTGCTGATCCGCATGCGGGCCGACCGCAGCGTTTGGGGGCTGGCGAAGAAGCACCTGAAGGATCCGCGCCTGCGGCTGGCCTACAGTTTCCACCCGCTGTTCGTGGGCGGCAATCCGCTGACCGCGACCGCCTTTTACGGAATGATCTCGTATCTCGAGAAACGCTGGGCGGTCACCTTCGCCATGGGCGGCACCGGCGCGCTGATCGCGGGCCTCGGGCGGCTGATCGCCGAGCGCGGCGACACGCTGCGCCTGAACGCCCCGGTCGCCGAAATCCTGCTGGCCGACGGCGTCCGCGGTCGGCCGCGGGCCCGCCGCGAGAGGCTCGAGCGCGGCGAGGCGATAGCCGCCGCCGACGGCGAGAAGCACCTCGACCGCGCGGCCCCCACACGCCGG
>CAZBIG010000407.1:0-2864 GCA_964491865.1 uncultured Neomegalonema sp.
CCGCGCGCGACAGCCAGGGCGCGTCGCGGGCCGGCCGCGGCCGCGTCTCGGCCTCGGCCGCCTGGCCGGCCGCGGCGTCGCCGCTCTCGAACGACAGGCCCTCGAGCGGCGCGCCCGCCGCGTCGGCGACCGGAGACGTCGTCGGCGCCGCGCCGAGCCGCTCGGCCGCGTCGGCGCAGAGCGCGTACCAACTGCCTTCGGGCAAACCGGTTTTCCCGACCGCGCCCGCGATCAGCAACCTGTCCTCGGCGCGGGTCAGCGCCACGTACAATAAGCGCCGATGCTCTTCGGCCTCGCGGTCGGCTTTCGCCGCGCGCAGCGCCGCCACCGCTGGCGGATCGAGCTTTTTCGGCCCGAGCCAGATCGGCGGCGCGTCGCTTTCGGGCGTCAGCAGTTTCGGCGCGCGGCCGCCGCCCGGGGGCCCCGTGGTGTCCGGCAGGACGACCACCGGCGCCTCGAGCCCCTTCGCCCCGTGCGCCGTCATCACCCGCACGTCGTCGCGGCCCTGGTCGTGCTCGCGTTTGATCTCGGCGTCGCGGGCGGTCATCCAGCGCACGAAGCCCTGCAGCGTCGGCGTGGCCGCGGTCTCGAAGCCGAGGGTCTGGCTCAGAAACTCGTCGATCGGGTCTTCGGCTTCGGGGCCCAGGCGGCCCACCAAGCGCGCGCGGCCCGAGCCGCCCCCGAAATCCTGCGTCAACGCGGTCGAGAACAGCTCGAACGGGCGGTCATAGTCGGCGCGGTCGATCAGTTTCTGGAGGAACCGTTCGGCGCGGGCGAATTCCGGGTGGTCGGCGGCCCGCTCGCGCGCCGCCTCTTTAAGGGCGTACCAAAGCCTCCGATTGCCGTCGCGGCCGTGCGCAAGCTCGAACAGCGCGTCCTCCGAGACGTCGCAGAAGGGCGAGCGCAGCACCGCGGCGAGCGACAGATCGTCCTCGGGGCACAAGCAAAACCGCCCCAGCGCCAGCAGATCTTTCACGGCGAGTTGGCCGCTCAGCAGCAGACGGTCCTCGCCCGAGACCGGGACGCCGAGTTGTTTCAGCCGCTTGATGATCCCGACCGACAGCGCGCCGCGCTTGCGCACCAGCACCAACACGTCTCCGGCCCGGATCGTTCGGCCGCGCGCCGGCAGACGCGCCCGCCCGATCCAGTCGCGGATCTGCTCGGCGATGAGCGCGGCCAGCCGGCGCTGGGGATTGTCGGGCGGCGGGGCGTCGACCGGCTGGTCCCAGGCGGGGGCGTCCTCGCGCGCTTTGGGTTCGACAAGCGGCCAGATCTCGACCCGCCCGGCTTGGCCGCGCCGGTGCGCGCGGTGAGACACCCGGTCGCGCGCGCCGAACAACAGGCCCTTGCGCGCCGCCTCGGTGGCGAAGGTCGCGTCGACGAAGTCGAGGACCGCCGGGGCCGAGCGGAACGAGGTCGCCATGTCGATGTGGGCGAAGGCCCGCCCCGCGCCGTCCGCGCGCTCGGCGCAGCTTCGGCCCGTCTCGGCGAGCAGCTCGGGCGCCGCGCCCTGAAAGCTGTAGATCGACTGTTTCTCGTCGCCGACGGCGAACAGCGTCCGCGGCGGCGGCGTCTGGCCCGAAGCCCGCGCCTCGCGCGCCGAGTCGCCGGCGAAAAACTCCTCGGCCAGCGCCCCGATCACGCGCCATTGCGCGGGGCTCGTATCCTGCGCCTCGTCGACCAGGATATGCTCGACGCCGCCGTCCAGCTTGAAGCGCACCCAGTCGCGCGCGTCGGCTTGGGTCAGAAGACCGACGGCGCTGTCGATCAGATCGTCATAGTCGAGACCGGCGCGCGCGGCCTTCAACGCCCGATAGCGCGCGAACACCGCCCGAGCGACGGTCGCGAAGGCGCACGACGCCTCGAGCCGTTCGGCCACGTCGCGCGCCGCCCGGGCCGCGATCAGCGCGTCCTGCGCGCGCGCGATCGGCTCCAGCGCCCACGGATGGTCGCGTTCGAAGCTTTTGGTCGGAAAGCCGCTCTTCGGCCGGGTCAAATCGGCGTTCAGCAGGCCCTGGCCGATCGCGAGAAACGCGTCCTCGTCGCGCTCGGCCGCCAACCCGGCCCGCAGATGCGCCGCCCGCGCCGCCTCGCGCGCCGAAGCGGACCCCTCGAGCGCGGCGGCGAGACGGGTGACAAGCTCGGCGTCGAGCGCCGCCCGCCAGCGCGCCGCGACCGCCTCGGGGCCCAAGCGGTCCGACGCGCCGAGCGCCTGCGCCAGCGCGGCGCCCGGATCGGCCCCGCCCCGGGCGAAGGCCGCGCGGCAGGTGAGCGCTTCGGCGAACAGGTCTTGCGCCGTCGCCTCGGCCGCGTGGGCGAACAGCCGCTCAAAGGCGTCGGCCAGCGCCGGATCCTCGCGGCGCGACCGCGCGACGTCGTTCTGCGCCGCGTCGAGCAGCTCGGCCGCGGTCGTCTCGTCGATCACCTGGAAATGCGGCGACACGCCCGCTTCGAGCGGGAAACGGCTGAGCAGGCTTTCGCAAAACGCGTGAATGGTCTGGATCTTGAGCCCGCCCGGCGTCTCGAGCGCCCGGGCGAACAGCTTTCGCGCGGCGTCGAGCTCGGTCCCGGTCAACGCCGGCTCGTCCGGGGTCAGCAGCTGATCGACGGCGGCGGACAAGCTCGGCCGGTCGGCCATCGCCCAGCGCCCGAGGGTGGCGAACAGCCGATTCTGCATCTCGGCCGCGGCGGCCTTGGTGTAGGTCAGACAGAGGATCCGCGACGGCTCGGCCCCCGCCAGCAGCAGCCGCGCCACCCGATTGGTCAGCACCCGGGTTTTGCCCGAGCCCGCGTTCGCCGAGACCCAGACCGACACCCCGGGCTGCGCGGCTTCGGTCTGCGCCAGCGTGGCCGGATCGGTCGCG
>CAZBIG010000408.1:0-2840 GCA_964491865.1 uncultured Neomegalonema sp.
CCCGCGGCCCACCCCGCCGCCGCCGCGTCGGACAGCGCGCCCCCGGCGGCCAGGCTGGCCAGCGCGAGCGTCGCGGCCAAGACCCGAGCCCCGATCAGCCAAAGCGCCTGCAGCGCTCGGGCCCCGGAGGCCGGGGGCGCGGCGGGACGGCGAAACAGCGCGTCGAGCGACAGCGCCCCGGCGCCGAACACGACCAGGTAGAGCAGCGCGGCCGCGGTCAGCAGCCCCGACGCCGGATCCGCGAGCAGCGACGCGCCGGCCGCGCTGGCGGCGACCAGGGCCAGCGCGGCCGGTCGGGTCGCCAGCCCGAGCGACAGCAGCGCGCCGGCGGCCAGCTCGACCGCGACAAAGGCCGCGACCGCGACCTCCGGCGGCGCGCCGAAGGCGGGATAGGCGTTGGCCGCGCCGTAAAGCGCCAGCTCCCAGCCCGCCAGCTTTCCCGCGCCGGCGGCCAGCGCCGACGCCCCGAGCCATAGTCGGATCCCGAGCGTCATCACCGGCCCGAGACCGTGCTCGAGCAGCCCGGCGGCGCGTCGCCCCGCATCGACGAGCCGCGCCGCCCAAAGCGGCGCGAACGGCCGACGCGCGGCCGCCTCGGCGGCGCGAGGCCGCGCGCCTTCGGCGACCATCGGGTCTGAATTGATGCGTGCGACCGTCGGCGTCATGCGCCCTCCCCGCGTCGATCTCCGCCCGCTTAGCGCGGCGCTCTGCGCGGCAGTTGGGTTCACGCCGCGCGCGCGGTAAGCCGTGGTGACGCGATCGCGACCGCCCGGAGGGCCGCGCTCATCCAGGCGTGATCGCGCGCCCCCTTCGAAGCCCCTGCGACCGCCCCCGACCACGCCGCTTGACCGCTCATCAGAGGCTCCGGACGGGGCCCGCGCCAAACAGGAGAACGACCATGGATCTCGGTATCGACGGCAAGCGGGCGATCGTCTGCGCTTCGTCTCGGGGGCTCGGCCGGGCGAGCGCCGAGCATCTGGCGGCCGCGGGCGCGCGTCTGACCCTGAACGGCCGCGATCCCGAGACTTTGGAGGCGACGGCCGAAGCGATCCGGCGGGCGACCGGCGCGACCGTGCGGACCGTCGCCGCCGATGTCGCCACCGAGGCGGGCCGCGCCGCGCTCCTCGAGGCCGAGCCCGAGCCCGATATTCTCGTCAACAACGCAGGCGGCCCGCCGCCGGGCCTGTGGTCGGACTGGGGCCGCGCCGACTGGGACGCGGCGATCGAGGCGAACATGCTGACGCCTATTCTGATGACCACCGCCGTCTTGCCGGGAATGATCGAGCGCGGTTGGGGCCGGGTCGTGAACATCACCTCGGCCAGCGTGAAAGCGCCGATCCCTGAACTCGGCCTGTCGAACGCGGCGCGCGCGGGTCTGACCGGATTTGTGGCGGGGACGGCGCGTCAGGTCGCCAAACACGGGGTCGTGATGAACAATTTGCTGCCCGGGCCGCATTGGACCGACCGGCTGCGCAGCAACCTGGCTTTTCGCGCCGAGCGGACCGGGCAACCGCTCGACGCGCTCGCGGCCGCGGCCGAAGCGGCCAATCCGACGGGAAAGTTCGGCGCCGCGGAAGAGTTCGGCGCGGTGTGCGCCTTTCTGTGCAGCGTCCATGTCCGATTCATGATCGGGCAGAACGTGCTGCTCGACGGCGGCGCTTTCAACAGCGCCATGGGCTGACGGAAGCGGCGGCGATCCGCCGGTCGCGCGGCGCGCCGGGCGGCTACCACGGGATCGACGCGCCGTCATAGGCGATGAAGCTTCCGCTGTCCGCCGATGTCAGGGCGTCGAGCGCCCGCAACAAGCGCGCGGCGCTCTGCTCCGACGTAAACACGCCGTCCTGCGCCGCGCCCTCGGGCCGGAACGGCGCCGAGAGCGGGCTTTCGACCGTGCCGGGATGCAGCGCCGCGACCACCGCGTCCGGCCGTTTCCGGGCGATCTCGACGCTGGCGCTGCGCAGCAACTGGTTGAGCGCCGCTTTCGAGGCTCGATAGCCGTACCAGCCGCCCAACCGGTTGTCGCCCACGCTGCCGACGCGCGCGGACAGCGCCGCCATCACGGATTTGCCCCGGCGCGGCGTCAGCCGATGAAAATGCTTGATCGCGAGCGCGGGCCCCACGGCGTTGAGACGGTACGCCGCCGTCAACGCGTCCGGATCGAGCTGCGACAGGGCTTTCTCCGGAGAGCGCCCGTCGAGGATCAGCGCGCCCGTGGCCACGAACAGCAGCGACACCGCGCCGACCGCGTCGGCCGTCCGCTCGGCCGCCGCCGCCAGGCTCGCCTCGTCGAGCACGTCCACCGGCGGATCGCCGGCGCGACTGAAGCGAGCGACCCGGCCGCAGCGCGGATCGGCTTCGAGCGCCGTCGCGATCGCGCCGCCGATGGCGCCGCCGGCTCCGATCACCACCGCGGCGTACTGGTCGGGCAGCGAGCTCATGCTCTCAAAAACAGCGGTCATCAGGGTCGAACGCGCCTCGATCTCGCAGGGTTCCGCGCCCACATGGCGCAGGGATTGCGGCCGTCCAGAGGTCGGGCGATGGTGGGAATGGTTTCCGGCCCGAGCAGACGGGCGGCGCGCCGGCGGAGCCCCGCAGCCGGACGTCCGGCGGCGACCGGCGGGCCCCCGACAGGTCGCGCGCCCGCCGGGCGCTGCGATACGCGCCGCGCGTCCGCAGGACGCGCTGACAAGCACGCGCCCAACAGGACGCGCTGACAAGAAGGAGCGCAGCCGATGCCGAGCGACCGCAGCCTGCGCCCCGACGGGGCTCTGCTGGCGTCGCCCGCGCCCGCGGCGCGCAGCGTGGCGCCAAAGGGCGCGCCCCCGGCGGCCGAGGCCCGT
>CAZBIG010000409.1:0-2838 GCA_964491865.1 uncultured Neomegalonema sp.
CCTCTGGCCGGCTTCGACCCGACCACGTTGCCGACACAGGACGGCAAGCGGATCCTGTTCCACTGCGGCTCGGGCGTTCGGTCGAAGCGCGTGGCGGAGGCCTGCCTCGCCGCGGGCGTCGCGCCGATCGCGCATCTGGAAGGCGGCCTCGCCGCCTGGAAGGCCGCCGGCCTGCCTTACCTCGCCACCGACCCCGCGACCGGCGCGCCTCGCCGAGCGCCCGGCGGCGCCTGAGCCGCCTCGGCGACGCGCGCCCGTCCGGTTTCAGCCGGTGATCAACCGCCGGCGGAGCCAGGTGGACAGATTGTCCATCACGAAGACCAACAGAATGATGAGCACGATGATATAAGTCGTGTTCTCCCAATCCCGTTGCGTTTTCATCGTCTCGACCAGAATAAGCCCGATCCCGCCAGCGCCAAGCGCCCCGATGACCGTGGCCGACCGGGTGTTGGATTCGAGATAATACATGGACTGCGAAATGAAGACCGGCAAAATCTGCGGGATGACGCCGAATTTATACCTCTGCACCTGATTGGCGCCGGTCGATCGGACCCCTTCGACCTGTTTATTATCGATATTCTCGAGCGCTTCTGAGAACAGCTTGCCCAACGTTCCGGTGTCGGTGAAGGCGATGGCCAGGGCCCCGGTGAGCGGCCCCAGGCCGAACGCCCGAATAAAGATCAGCGACCAGATCAACGCATCCACGCCGCGCAGGAAATCGAACAACCGTCGAAAGGCGAACCGGATCGCCGCCGAGGGTGTAAAGTTCGACGCCGCCAAAAACGCCAAGGGCAGCCCCACGAACGCCGCCACGAAAGTGCCAAGCACGGCCATCAAAATAGTTTCGAGCAGCGCAATGAACACCTCATTGTGCTGCCACCCCTGGTTCCGCCAGAACGACAAGAAGATATGTTCCGCGTTCGAGCGGTCCGCGTGCAGCCGATCCCCGGACATCGCCAAGTCGACCACCTCGGACAGGCTTTTGCCGTTCAAGTCCGAATTGAAGTCGAACCAGAAGTTCTCCCAGCCGAAAAAGTACCGGTGAACCTCGATCTTGGCCCTGGAGATTTGGACCCGGCGGCCGATCGACGGGCGGACGTCGAGTTTTTTGTCGGTGTTGGTCACCACCCAGTCGGGGATCGGCCCATCCGGAAAGCGGCTTTCCACGCCCGTCGCGGTGGCGCGAGCGGTGATCTCGCCATAGCCGGGGATGAAGAACGCGACCGTCGGGCCGTCGATCACGGCGCGATAGCCGCCGTCGAGATCGATCTCGGCCCGATCTTCCCCGAGGACCACCCAGTCGGGCGGGGTCGTGTAAGTCGCCGTGCGCTCGCCCTCGACCGCGATCGTCAGTTCGTCGCGACGGTTCAGCCGCGAGACATGGACCTTGTACGCGACGGCGTCGGTGCCGAGCAGGACGGCGTTTTGCGGCTTGGCGCGCTCGATCAGGCCGGGCACGTCGAAGGCGAACCAAGTATAGGCCAGATAGCCGAGCACCAGCACAGGCGCGCCGAAGGACAGCAGTCGACGCCAGCGCAGGCGCGCGGCGATCTCGGCTTTCAGCGTCGCGTCGGCCATCCTCGGCGCTCCTTACTCGCGGCCGGTCGCGGCCAGCCGCGACCGGACCCATGACGACAGTTGGTCGACGGCGACGATGGTCAGAAACAGCAGCAAAAAGATCGCGGCGGTCTCGTCATGTTGCCCCTTGCCCCATCCGATCGTGCGGCGGAGCTCGGTGCCGATGCCGCCGGCGCCCACGAACCCGAGAATGGCCGACGCGCGCACGTTGATCTCGAGCCGCAGCAGGAAATAGCTCACGTAGTTCGAGGCGATTTGCGGGATGACGGCGTAGCGCATCCGCTGCGTCCAGTTCGCCCCCACCGCTTGAAGCCCCTCGAGCGGCTTCATGTCGATATTCTCGTTCACCTCGGAAAACAGTTTGCCGAGGGCCCCCGCCGTGTGGAGCGCGACCGCGATCATCGCCGGGATCGGGCTGCCGCCCAGCACATAGATCAGGAACAGCGCGACCACGAGTTCGGGAAAGGCGCGCGTCACATCCATGATCCGCCGGGTGATCGGGATCAGCCAGGTCGGGATCCCCAGGCCGCGCGTCGCGGCGAAGGCGAGCGCCATCGCCGCGAGCCCGCCGAGGATCGTCGCCACCAAAGCGATGTTCAGGGTCTCGATCAGGGGCGGGATGAAGCGCACCATCAGCTCAAGCGCGTCGCCGCGCTTATCCCACGCCTCGAGAAAGATCTCCGAAGGATAGTCGAAGAATTTCCACAAGCCCTGCCAGAACCCGCCTGAGTTCATGGAATTGGCTTGCGAGAAACCGGATACAATAACTGCAATCGTAATGACGACAAGTATCGTCGTATATAAGCGACGCCGCTTCTCTGCATTCACGACTTCGGTTTGCAGGTCGGAGAGCGCCATTGGCGTCAAGTCCCCTTAGCGGATCAGCCCAAGATTGGCGGCCCCGCGACAGCGGGACCGCCTCGTCAGCGACGGCGGGCTCGGATTACTCCGACTTCGCCTTACGCGCTTCGATGATCGTCACATACGCGTCGTGGTTGATCGGGGCGATGCCCTTCACTTCGCCAGCCATGAAGCTGTAGGCGCACTCCGGATCCATCGACGCGAGCGAGGCCATCATGCCGACCATGTCGAGCTTGACGCGCTCCGGCAGGGCCTTGCGCAGCACGATCGGGCCTTCCGGGATCACCGGCGACTGCCAGATCTGAACCAGCTGGGTCATGTCGACCAGGCCGGCGTCGGCGGCTTTGCGCAGCGCGCCCGAGTTGTAGCCGTCTTCCCACGCGCCGAGGCCGTCGGCCC
>CAZBIG010000410.1:0-2802 GCA_964491865.1 uncultured Neomegalonema sp.
GGGCGGCCCCTTGGGCTTGCCCTTGGGCGGCCCCTTGGGCGGCCCCTTGGGCGGGCTCGGCCGACGCGCCCGAGGTCGCGCCGCCGCCCGACAAGGTCAGGATCGCGGCGCCTTCGGAAACCTTGTCGCCCAGCGCGACGTGAAGCGCGGTCACGATCCCCGCTGCGGGCGATGGCACCTCCATGGTGGCCTTGTCGCTTTCGAGCGTGACCAGCGGATCTTCGGGGGAAACCGTGTCGCCGACCGCGACGAGAATCTCGATGACCGGCACGTCTTTGAAGTCGCCGATATCTGGAACCGGCACCGCGATCGCCCCGCCGGAACCTGAGGCGCTCGGGGCCGCCGTCGCGCCGTCGCCGCTGGAAGCGGCCGCCTCGGCCTGAGCGGGCGCGTCGGCCGCCGCGGATTCGAGTTCGAGGATGGCGGCGCCCTCCGAGACCTTGTCGCCCAGCGAAACGTGGATGGCCTTCACGACCCCGCCGGCGGGCGAAGGCACCTCCATGGTCGCCTTGTCGCTTTCCAGCGTGATCAGCGGGTCTTCGGCGGACACCGTGTCGCCCACCGAGACCAGCATCTCGATGATCGGCACGTCGCTGAAGTCGCCGATGTCGGGAACCTTCACTTCGATGGTGGGCATGAGCGTTTCCTCTTGATCTCGGTCCCGCCGAGCCGTCGCCTGCGCGCCCGCCGTCGCGGCCGCGCCTCGCCGAAGCGCGGCCGCAAGGGCCGCGGCGCGGCGGCCGTTCAGCTCCGGGCCGGGTTTTTCTTCTCCGGGTCGATTTTATACTTGGAGATGGCTTCGCCGACCGCGGCTGACGGGGCCTTGTTCTCCTCCGACAACGCCTTCAGCGCGGCGACCGCGACGAAATGGCGGTCAACCTCGAAATGTTCGCGAAGCTTCCGGCGGTAATCGGAGCGGCCGAAGCCGTCGGTGCCGAGAACCTTGAAGCGGCCGGGCACATAGGGCCGGATCTGATCGGCGAACAGCTTCATATAGTCGGTCGAGGCGACGAACGGGCCGTCGCCCTGCTCTTGCAAACGCGCGGTCACATAGGGCACGCGCGGCTCTTCGAGCGGATGAAGCATGTTCCAGCGCTCGCAATCCATCGCTTCGCGGCGCAGTTCGGTGAAGCTCGTCACCGACCAGACGTCGACGCGCAGCCCGAAATCGCGCTCGAGCAGGTCGGCCGCCGCCAGCACCTCGTTCAGCATCGCCCCGCAACCCATCAACTGCACCTGGTGGCCGGTGCGCTTCTGGCTCTCCCTCAGCAAGTAAAGCCCGCGCCGGATGCCTTCCTCGGCCCCTTCCGGCATGGCCGGATGCGGGTAATTCTCGTTCAGGGTGGTGATGTAGTAAAAGACGTCTTCCTGCTCTCGATACATCCGGCGCAGGCCGTCTTGAACGATGACCGCCAATTCGAAGGCGTAAGTCGGGTCGTAGGAGACGCAATTGGGGACCGTCGCCGAAATCAGGTGGCTGTGTCCGTCCTCATGCTGCAGCCCCTCGCCGTTCAGCGTGGTGCGGCCGGCGGTGGCGCCGATGAGGAAGCCGCGGGCGCGCAAGTCGCCAGCCGCCCAGGCGAGATCTCCGACCCGCTGGAAGCCGAACATCGAATAATAGATGTAGAAAGGGATCATCGGTTGGCCGGTCGACGAGTAAGACGTCGCCGCCGAGATCCATGAACTCATCGCCCCGGCTTCGTTGATGCCCTCTTGGAGCATCTGACCGTCTTTGCTCTCCTTGTAGAACATCAGCTGATCGGCGTCCTGCGGCCGGTACAATTGCCCGACCTGACTGAAGATGCCGAACTGACGGAACATGCCCTCCATCCCGAAGGTGCGGCTTTCGTCCGGCACGATCGGGACGACGCGCTTGCCGATGTTCTTGTCCCTGAGCAGCGTGTTCAAGATCCGGACGAAGGCCATCGTGGTCGAGATCGTCCGCTCGCCGCTGGATTGCAGCTGCGCGCCGAAGGCCGAGAGGTCGGGCGTGACCAGCGCGTCGGCCTTGGCGCGGCGCGACGGCAGGTACCCGCCGAGCTCGCGTTTGCGCGCGCGATAATACTGCATTTCGGCGCTGTCTTCGGCGAAGCTCACATAGTCGAGGCTCTCGACCATGTCGTTCGAGACTTGCGGCAGCGAAAAGCGGTCGCGAAACGCGCGCAGGTCGTCGATGCCCATCTTCTTTTGCTGATGGGTGATGTTTTGGGCCTCGCCGGCCGCGCCCATGCCATAGCCTTTGACGGTCTTGGCCAAGATCACGGTCGGCTGGCCTTCGTGGCGCACGGCGGCGTGGTAGGCGGCGAAAACTTTTCGCGGGTCGTGGCCCCCGCGGGTCAAGCTCCAAATCTTCTCGTCCGACCAGTCCGCGATCATCGCCGCGGTTTCGGGGTAGCGGCCGAAGAAATTCTTGCGGATATACGCCCCGTCCTTCGATTTGAAATCTTGGTATTCGCCGTCGACGCATTCCTCCATCAACTGACGAAGCTTGCCGGAGACGTCGGCGGCCAGCAATTCGTCCCAACCGCTGCCCCAGAGGCACTTGATTACATTCCAGCCGGCCCCGCGAAAGTCGCTCTCGAGTTCTTGGACGATTTTGCCGTTGCCGCGGACCGGGCCGTCCAGCCGTTGGAGATTGCAGTTGATCACGAAGATCAGATTGTCGAGCCGTTCGCGCCCGGCCAGGCCGATCGCTCCGAGGGACTCCGGTTCGTCCATCTCGCCGTCGCCCATGAACGCCCAGACCTTGCGCTCTTCGGCCTGGGGCAGGTCGGGTTCGCGCCCGCGGCCCTGCAAATACTA
>CAZBIG010000411.1:0-2786 GCA_964491865.1 uncultured Neomegalonema sp.
GCCCCGCCGCCCGTGCTCTCGCGCGCCCCGCCGCCCGCGCAGGCGGCTCGGTCGGCGGTTCCGTTCGGGGCTTTGTCTTCTGTCGTCACGTCTCCGCCTCCTTGACGGCCGTCTCGCCGCGCGGCGCCCGGCCCGGGCGCCATGCGCGCTTTCATCGCGAGGCGTCCGCGCGCTACATCGGGCGCGCCATGACCGACCCGCAGCACCCCGCCGCCCCGCCTTCCGCCGCCGCCGCCCCGTCCGACCGGCGCGCGCCCTTCGCCGATCTCGACGGCTTTTGCGCCCTCGCGACCGCGCCGACCGCGCCCGACCCCGACGCGATCGCCGCCGCCGAAGCGCGCAACGCGCTGCTGACGAAGCCGGCCGGCGCGCTCGGGCGCCTCGAGCGTCTGGCGGTGTGGGCCGCCGGATGGCGCGGCACGCCGACGCCGCGGATCACGCGGGCCCAGATCCTGGTGTTCGCCGCGGATCATGGCGTGGCGGCGCGCGGCGTCTCGCCCTATCCCGCCGAGGTGACCGCGCAGATGGTCGCGAACTTCGCCGCGGGCGGGGCCGCGATCAATCAACTTGCGCGCCTGGCCGGCGCCGAGCTCGAGATCGCGCCGCTGTCGGTCGGACGGCCGACCGCCGATTTCGCCGCCGGGCCGGCGATGTCCGAGGCCGAGCTGTTCGACGCCCTGGCCGCAGGCTGGCGCGCCGTCGATCCCGCGGTCGACGCCGTCTGTCTGGGCGAGATGGGGATCGGCAACAGCACCGCCGCCGCCGCCCTGTCGGCCGCGCTGTTCGGCGGGGACGCCGCCGACTGGGCCGGTCCCGGCGCCGGGCTCGGCCCGGCCGGTCTGGCCGCCAAGCGCGCCGTGATCGATCGCGCCCTGGCGCTTCACCGGTCCGCGATCGGCGACCCGCTCGACGCGCTGCGACGGCTGGGCGGTCGCGAGCTCGCGGCGATCGCGGGGGCGGCGCTGCGCGCGCGTCAGGGCCGAATCCCGGTGGTTCTCGACGGGTTCATCAGCGTCGCCGCGGCCGCGCCGTTGGCGCGTCTGGCCCCGGGCGGGCTCGACCACTGCCTCGCCGGCCATCGCTCGGCCGAACCCGGCCATGGGCGCCTTCTCGACGAATTGGGGATGCGTCCGCTGCTTGATCTCGACCTCCGGCTCGGCGAGGCCTCCGGCGCGGCGCTCGCTTTGACGCTTTTACGCGCGGCCTGCGAATGCCAGAGCGGCATGGCCAGCTTCGCCGAAGCCGGCGTCAGCGCCGCGACCGCGCCGCCGGGCTGAGCGCGGTCACAGGCTCGGCGCGCCCGCGTCCTCGACCAGGCCGTAGGCGTTGGCCACGACCGCCCAGGCTTCTTCCGCGGTCTCGACGAACGAGAACAGCTCGAGGTCCTCGGGCGAGATCGTGCCCGCGTCGCGCAGCGCTTCGAAGTCGATGATCCGGCGCCAAAACTCGGGCGCGAACAGCAGCACCGGCATGGGATCCATGCGCTTGGTCTGGATCAGCGTCAGCACCTCGAACAACTCGTCGAGCGTGCCGAAGCCGCCGGGGAAGATCGCCACCGCCTTGGCGCGCATCAGAAAATGCATCTTCCGGATCGCGAAATAATGGAAGTTGAAGCAAAGCTCCGGCGTCACATAGGCGTTCGGCGCTTCTTCGAGCGGCAACACGATGTTGAAGCCGATCGACCAAGATCCCGCTTCCTCGGCGCCTCGGTTGCCCGCCTCCATGATGCCCGGACCGCCGCCGGTCGCCACGACGAATTCGCGTCCGCCGAACCGAAGCGACGCTTCGGTGGCCAGGCGCGCGAATTTCCGCGCTTCCTCGTAGTATTTGGCGCTTGCGGCCAAATTCTTCCGCGCCGTCTCGGTCTTGGCTTTGGGCGCGGCGCCGGGGCCCGGGATCCGGGCGCCGCCGAACAGGATGACCGTCGAGGTCACGCCCTTTTCGCTGAGCGTCATTTCCGGCTTCAGCAGTTCAAGCTGCAGCCGCACGGGCCGCAGGCCGTCTGAGCGCAAAAAATCCGGATCGTCGAAGGCCAGCCGATAGGCCGGAGACCGCGACTGTGGCGTTCCGGGGATCCGATGGGCCGCCTCGAGATCGGCTTCGGCCGAGGTGAACCGTGAAATGCGCGACGCGCGTTTGGCCATTGTCAGCGGTCCTGTTTGCGGGTTTGTGCGGGGCGCGGTCGTCAGCGCCGGCTGGTCGGCATTCTGGCGCCGGAGCCCTCTCAGAAGCCTAAGGAAAATCCGATGACCCGCGCGACCGCCAGCGACTTCGACGCCGCAACCTTGCAGCCCGTGATCGACGCGGCTTGGGAGGCGCGCGCCGATATCAGCTCGACGACCGGCGGCGAGACGCGCGAAGCGGTCGAGGCGGTCTTGGCGGCGCTCGACGCCGGCCGGGCGCGGGTGGCGACGCCCGACGCGGACGGCGGCTGGGCGGTTCACGAATGGTTGAAGAAGGCGGTGCTGCTCTCTTTCCGCCTCAACGACATGGCGGTGATCGACGGCGGCCCGGGCGGCGCGCCGTGGTGGGACAAGGTGGCGTCCAAATTCGTCGGCTGGGGCGCGTCCGACTTTCAGGCGGCGGGCTTTCGCGCGGTGCCGAACGCGGTGGTGCGGCGGTCGGCTTTCATTGGTCGCGGCGTCGTGCTGATGCCGTCCTTCGTCAATCTCGGGGCCTATGTCGACGACGGGACCATGGTCGACACCTGGGCCACGGTCGGCTCGTGCGCCCAGATCGGCAAGAACGTGCATTTGTCGGGCGGGGCCGGGATCGGCGGGGTTCTC
>CAZBIG010000412.1:0-2786 GCA_964491865.1 uncultured Neomegalonema sp.
GGCGTCGGCACGCGGATCGCCACGCCGTCGAGCTTGCCGTTCAAATCGGGCAGCACCAGACCCACCGCCTTGGCGGCGCCGGACGAGGTCGCGATCATCGACATCGCCGCCGAGCGCGCCCGGTAGAGGTCCTTGTGCAGCGTGTCGAGCGTCGGCTGGTCGCCGGTGTAGCTGTGGATCGTGGTCATGAAGCCTTTTTCGATCCCGATCGCGTTGTTCAGCGCGAAGGCGACCGGGGCCAGGCAGTTCGTGGTGCAGGACGCGTTCGAGACCACATGGTCCTCGGCGGTCAGGCTTTCGTGGTTCACCCCGAACACGATGGTCTTATCGGCGCCTGAGGCCGGGGCCGAGACCAGCACGCGCTTCGCGCCGTTCTCGAGATGCAGGGCCGCCTGGTCGCGGGCGGTGAAGATGCCGGTGCATTCCAGCGCCACGTCGACATCCGACCAGGGCAGCTCTTTCGGATCGCGGATGGCGGTCACCCGGATCGGGCCGCGGCCGACATCGATGCTGTCGCCGTCGACGGTCACCACGCCCGGAAAGCGCCCGTGGACGCTGTCGTAGCGCAGCAGATGCGCGTTGGTCTCCACGGGGCCGAGATCGTTGATCGCGACCACCTCGACGTCGGTCCGGCCCGATTCGATGATGGCCCGAAGGACGTTCCGGCCGATCCGGCCGAAGCCGTTGATTGCGACGCGCACAGCCATGCGAAGCTCCCTGTCTTGATTTCGGTTCGTGGGCGCCGCGCGCCCTCCGCTTCTCGAGCGGCTCTGCAAGGCTCATGCGCGGCCGCGCGGGCGTTGTCCAGGGGCGGCGCGCCGGCGCGGGGCCGGAGCGCGCGCCGACCGGACGCGCGGGCGCGTCCACCGGCGGCGCGCGCCGCTCGGCCAGCGCCGCAGCGCGGGCTGCGGGGCGTTTTCTGCGGGGCGTTTTCTGCGCGGCGTTTTAAGGGGCGGGCGCGGCGCGCGTCGACATCGGCGCGTGCGGGTCTGAAACGCGCTTCAGAAAGCGCCGTTCTTCTTTCAGCAAAAATCGCTCTGACTGGGCGAAGGCGTAATTCTCGGCCCCGAGCGGATCCGCCGCCAGACGCGCCCGATAGGCCTCGTACGCGGCGAGCGACGGCAGCGAGTACACGCCGTAGGCCAGGGTGCTCGAGCCCTCGTGCGGCGCGAAGTAGCCGATCAAATCGGCCCCGCATCGCGGGATCGCCTGGCCCCAGGCTTGGGCGTAGCGCGCGAACGCCGCGCGTTTCGTCGGATCGATTTGGTACTCGATAAAGCAGGTGATCATGCGGTCCTCCGTTGGTCGCGCGCCGAAGTTAGCGGCGTCGTCCAGCCGGACGTTTCGCTTTCGAACGAAGCGTGCGAGACAGAGGGACGGCGGCGTCGGTCGGGCGGCGGAGGCGCCGCGTCGAACAGGGAAGGCCAGGGCGTCATGAGCAGCGACATCACCGAAGCCGGGCGCGCCGTCATCGCGGATTTGGCGGCGCGCTACGGCGCCTCGGAGGCGGCGGTCGAGACCCTGGCGCGCGCCGTCGCGCGCGGCGGCGGGACCATGGCGCAGTTCGACGTGCCCGAATTCGGGGGCTCGGGCCAGTGGATGGCGGGCGGCATGACCATGGTCGGCAACATGTTCGACCATCAGCTGCAGGGCCGGGTGGCCGGCGTGTGCGCGGAGCTGTCGAACGCCATGGCCGCCGGGCCGTTCTTCGTCGAGCGCCGGGCGCAAACCGCGCCCTGGTGGCCGAGCGGCCTGGGAAGCCCGTCGGCGACCGGCGGCCAGAACGCCATGCGCTATGCGTATTTTCCGGATCAGCGGCGGTTGGCGGTCGACCCCGGCGACGGCGGGGCGGTGCGCGTGCTCGACACGCTCGACCATCAGATCGGCGGTTTCAGCCAGCAGCAGTCCGGCCCGGGCGACCCGTTCGTCGGGCTGACCTTCTCGAGCCAATACGGCCAATACGCGGTCGGCTCGTTGCCGCCCGCCGACGGGGGCGGTCCGACGAGCGGCCAGGCCGGGGGGCAGATGAGCGCACAGGCGAGCGGGCAGCCAAGCGGGCAGACAAGCGGTTTCGGCGGCGGCGGGCCGACGCCGCCCCCGCCGCCGGACCCCGCGCCGCAGCCCGACAGCGCGCCGCCGTCCGAGACGTCCTGGACGGGAGCTTCGACCGGGGCGGGGCCCGCTGCGGCGACGCCGGGGCCGGCGGCCGATCCGAACGCGATCCTCGACACGATCTCGCGTCTGGCCGCGCTGCGCGACGCCGGGGCGCTCAGCGACGACGAGTTCGCCGCCAAGAAAGCCGAGTTGTTGGCGCGGATCTGACGCGGCGCGCCGCCGCGGGGGCGGGGGCGGGCCGCGCGACGGCGCGGAGCGAGGGATGAGCGACACGCTTCGATTGCGCGCGACGCTGCTCGCGCTCAGGCTGGCGGCGGCGACGGCGCTGGCGAGCGGGGCGCTCGCGCTGATCCGGCGCGCCGGCCAAGGCGGCTTTCAGGGCGGCTTTCAGGGCGGAGGCGTCGACGCGGCGCTGTCGGGGCTGCTCGGCGGCGCCGAATTGCTGGTGATCCTGGCCTTCGCCCTCGGGGCGGTGAAGACGCTCAGCTACGCCGCGGCGCTCGCGATCCACGCCCTGCCGACGATCGGCGGGCTCTGGCGCCTGGGCGCCCCGGCGGCCGAGGCCGAGCTGTTCTCGGCGCTGCCGTTGCTGACCGCGTTGGTCGCGCTGTTCCTGTTCCGCCGCGAGGACCGACTGCTGTCGCTCGGCTGATCCGCTTCGCCCCGCGGCC
>CAZBIG010000413.1:0-2786 GCA_964491865.1 uncultured Neomegalonema sp.
GGTAAAGCGCGTGTCCCGCCGACGCGCCGCCCCCGAGACGGCCGCCCTGCCCCTCCCTCAGCGCGGCGCGCCACGGCCGCGCGGCGGCGACCCGCGGGCCCGGCCGCCGCGCCCGGCGCGCGCGCGCCGCCGCGCCGCAGGCCGCTCCTCCGACCGAGGAGCGGCCGATTTTCATTTGAACGCCGCGGCCTCGCGCCGGATCCGAGCGGCCCCCCGCGCGACGGGCTATTTCACCCGATCCCAGATATCCTCTTTGCAAATCAGACCGCCGAGAACGCAGCCCTCCAAACGCAGGGTGTCGGCGTCTTGGAGCGTCACGATCCCGGTGTAGGTCTCGCCGTCGTCGAGATTGAGCAACGCGCCGCGCCAGACGTTGTCGCCGTCCGACTGCGCGCCGCACATGATCTCCTTGCCGACCTTTTCGGGGCTGTCGGACTTCACGACCTTCATGCCGAGCCCGCCGTCGCAGTCGAACACCTCGATCTCGCCGCCGGTGCTGCGCAGCCACAAACCGTTCGGCGACGCGGCCGCGGCGGCCGGGGCCGCCAGGCACGCTCCGGTCAAAAGCGCCGCCGCCGCGACGCGGCCCAGGCTTCGCGCCGGCCTCTTCTGCATTCGCATGTCAATCCTCCGTAACCGATGCTGTTGGACGGCCCGCGCCGCGAAGCTGACGAAGCGACGCCGCCGCCAATATTGACGTTTACGTAAAGGGAAAAGCTGTCAACGGTGACCCCGCGGAAGCCCCCGGCCCGGCGCGCCCCGCGCGCCGGCGGGCTGGCCGGCGGCGCGCCCGCCTCCCATATCGGCGCTGGCCGTCGATCACGCGCCGGACGGCCGCGCAAGGTCGGCGCGCGTCCTCGCCTCGGCCGGGGCGCGCGGGCGATCGCGGCGCGCAGAGCGGCGACAGGGCGGGTCGCGCCGGATGTCCGCCCCGTTTAAAAGGCAGGGAGCCCCCATGAGGATCAACGCGGATTTCACAGAGCGGGCGGTGGTCCACGCCGCCCACGCCGACTGGAGCGCGTCGCCGGCGAGCGGCGTCGAGCGGCTGATGCTCGACCGGATCGGCGAGGAGGTGGCGCGCGCCACCAGCCTGGTCAGGTTTGCGCCCGACTCGGCCTTCGACCCGCATGCGCACGATCTGGGCGAAGAATTCCTCGTGCTCGACGGGGTGTTCCAGGACGAGCTGGGCGACTTTCCGGCCGGCTATTACGTGCGCAACCCCCCGACGTCGCGGCACCGGCCCGCCACGAAGCCCGGGGCGACGATCTTGGTCAAGCTGCGCCAGTTCGACCCCGCAGACCGCAGCTTCGTGCGGATCGACACGGCCAAAGCCGCCTGGATCCGCCCCGCCGAACGGCCCGAGATCGCCGTGAAGGCGCTGTTCGACGACGGTCGCGAAGCGGTTCGGCTCGAGCGTTGGGGGGCTGACGCGTCCGTGTCGTTCGCCGCGCCCGGCGGCGCTGAGCTTTTCGTTCTGGCCGGCGGCTTCGCGGCGGACGGCGAAGACTTCCAAAAATGGTCGTGGCTGCGTCTGCCGCCGGGCGACGCGATCTCCGCCGAAACCGGCGGCGACGGGGCCGAGCTGTGGGTGAAGTCGGGCCATCTGCGGGACGCGGCGGCGGCTTAAAGCCGAAATCAGCCGCGCGGCCCGCGGGGCCGCTCGCGCGCGCCGCACATCCGCGCGAGCGGCGTTGCGCCGGGGGCCCGCGCAGCGCTTATGCTGTGAGCGCCGTCACAGGAGGGGACCCCATGCGCACCGAACGGATCGACTTCACCGGGCACGCCGGCGACAAGCTGGCCGCCCGCCTCGACCTGCCCGACCGAGAGGCGCGCGCCTATGCGCTATTCGCCCACTGCTTCACCTGCGGCAAGGACATCGCCGCCGCCCGCCGCGTGGCGCAGCGCCTGACCGAACGCGGGATCGGCGTTCTGCGGTTCGATTTCACCGGGCTCGGCCATTCGAAGGGCGAGTTCGCGAACACGACCTTCTCGTCCAATGTCGAGGATCTGCTGCTGGCCGCCGACTGGCTGCGGCGCAACCGGGCGGCCCCGCAGCTGCTGATCGGCCATTCTTTGGGCGGCGCGGCGATCCTGGCGGCGGCGCCGAAAATCGCCGAAGCGACCGCCGTGGCCACGATCGCCGCGCCGCACGAACCCGCGCATGTGCTGCACAATATCGGCTCGGATCTCGAGCGCATCCGCGCCGAGGGCGCCGCCGAGGTGAAACTCGCCGGCCGCCCGTTCGTCATCAAGAAAGACTTCGTCGAGGACGTCGAGGCCGCCCGCCTGGACGACGCCCTCGCCGGGCTGAGAAAAGCGCTGTTGGTCATGCACGCGCCGCGCGACGCCACGGTCGGCGTCGAGAACGCCACGCAGATCTTCTCGGCCGCGAAGCATCCCAAAAGCTTCGTGACCCTCGACGACGCGGATCATCTGATCACCAACGACCGCGACGCGCTGTACGCGGCGGACGTCATCGCCGCCTGGGCCTCGCGCTATGTGCGCCTCGACGAGCAGGCGCATCCGGGCGCCGAGGTCGGCGAAGGCTTCGTGCGCGCCGCCGAAGCGACCCCGAACGGGTTTTTACAGGACGTGCACACCGGGGGTCACCATCTGCTCGCGGACGAGCCGGCCTCGGTGGGCGGCACGGATCTCGGACCATCCCCCTACCAGCTGGTGTCGGCGGGCCTGGCGGCCTGCACCGCGATGACGATCCGGATGTACGCCCGGCGCAAAGGGCTGCCGCTCGAGCATGTCGCGGTCGATGTCCGGCACGACAAAATCCA
>CAZBIG010000414.1:0-2780 GCA_964491865.1 uncultured Neomegalonema sp.
GGGCCGCGCGCCGCTTCGGGCGCCGTCGCCGGCGCGAGGGCCGTGGCCGTTTCGTTCGGCCGCAGCGCCGGCGGCGGCGGCAGGTCGTCGGGGCCGACGGCGCCGGGCGCGGCGACGCGGAGGCGCGGCGACGTCTCGGCCGCGGCGAGCCGCTTGAGATAGGGCGCGGTCGGCGGCGTCAGCGCGACGTTGATCACCCGCGTCGGGGCCGCCAACGCGCGCTCGGGCTTGAGCGGTCGGCTCGGCCAGGACAGCCCCGCCGCCCATGAGGGCGCCTCGGCGCGTCGGGCGGCGACCCGATCGTCGCCGCGCCAGACCGTGACCACTGTGGGCGGAGCCGACAGGATCCGCCGCTCGGCGCGCACGGCCGTCGTCCGATCGTCGGCGGCGACCGGCGGCGGCGGCGTCAGGCGCGGCAGGATGTCGGCCGACAGGGCCCCGAGAGCCAGCGCCGCGGTCGCGGCGATCATGGGAAAAGAGACCAGGGCGCGCGTCGCCCGGCCAACCCGTCGCCACAACGGACCGAACAGGTCGCCGCGCTCGGCCCGCCGGGCCGTCCACAGGGCGCTGAAGGCCCCGTTCACGGCCGGCAGGGTCCGGCGGCCGGGCGTCGCCAGCGTCGCCAGCCGCCGCAGCGCCGACCGGTAGACCAGACGCCGCGCCGCGCGGCTGCGCGACACGACCGTGCGCGTCCAGGATCGCCCCGGCGAGCGCGCGGCGGGGCGTCGCGCCGAGCGGCTCACCGCGTCGTCCGTCTCGCTGCTCGTTTCGGCGTCCGACACCGCCTCCCCCTGTTGCGACAGAAACTTTCCCAGGGGTTAAGGGCGGGGCGGTTATCAAAGCGTTACGGCCGCCCCCGAGATCCAGGGGCGGCCGCGTCCGACGCGCGCGCGGGGGCGCTGCGCGGCTTACTGGACTTTGCTCAGCGCCTCGAGCCGCGACACGCCGCGCAACAGATCGAGCGCGTAGGCCAGCTGATAGTCGGTCTCGCGCAGTTTCGCGGCGTCCTCCGCCCGCGCGGCCTCTTCGCTGGCCGCCGGGTCGTCGGTGTTCTCCAACCGGTTGCGCAGCGACGCTTCGTTGCGGCCCTCGGCGCGGGCCTCGTCCTGCTCGACCTTGAGCTGCTCGACCACGATGTCCGGATCGATGCCGAGCGCCTGGATCGACCGGCCCGAGGGCGTGTAGTAGCGCGAGGTGGTCAGGCGGATCGCGCCGCGGTTCGACAGCGGCATGATGGTCTGCACGGTGCCCTTGCCGAAGGTTTTGGTCCCCACCACGATCGCGCGCCGGTGGTCTTGCAGCGCGCCGGCCACGATTTCCGAGGCCGAGGCGGACCCGCCGTTCACCAGCACCACGACCGGCTTGCCGTCCGTCACGTCGCCGGTTTCGGCGTTGTAGCGCTCCGCGTCGCGCGGATTGCGGCCGCGCGTCGAGACGATCTCGCCTTGATCCAGGAAAGCGTCCGTGACCGAGATCGCCTGGGTCAGCATGCCGCCCGGGTTGTTGCGCAAGTCGAGAATATAGCCCTGCAGGCGCTCGTCGCCGATTTCGTTGCGAATCTCGGCCAGCGTCTTGGTCAGATTGTCCGTGGTCTGCTGGTTGAACGTGGTGACGCGCAGGTAGGCGACGTCGTCCTCGGCCCGACCGCGCACCGGATTGATGGTGATTTTGTCGCGGGTGATCACGACGTCGAAGGGCTCGTCCCGGCCCTCTCGCGCGATCGTCAGCGTGATCGAGGTGCCGACCTTGCCGCGCATGCGGTCGACCGCCTCGCTCAAGGTCAGCCCCATCACCGCTTCGCCGTCCAGATGGGTGATGAAGTCGTTGGCCTCGATGCCGGCGCGCGCCGCCGGGGTCTCGTCGATCGGCGCGACGACCTTCACCACCCCGTTCTCGAGCGTCACTTCGATGCCGAGCCCGCCGAACTCGCCTTCGGTCTGGGCGCGCATGTCCTCATAGCCTTTGGGCGGCAGGTAGCTCGAATGCGGGTCGAGCGAGGCGAGCATGCCGTTGATCGCGTTCTCGACGAGCTTCTCCTCCTCGACCTCTTCGACATAGCTCGCGCGCACGCGCTCGAAGATGTCGCCGAACAGTTCGAGATTTTGGTACGCCCCGCCGCCGTCCTGCGCCAGCGCGCTCGGGCTCGGGCCGAAATAGGCGGCGGCCCCGAAGCCGGTCGCGGCGCCGATCGCTGCGGCGATCATCAGTCGTTTCATAGGCTGCTGCCCTCTTGGTCTGCGGTGTTGAGCCACGGCGCCGTCGCGATAGCGCGACCGCCGCGGCGAATCTCGACATAGAGCCGTTCGCGCGCAGCGCGCGTCTCGGCGGAAAGTTCGAACAGGAACTCGGGGCTGAGGCTCGCGGGACCGCCCATGCGGCCCAACGGCTCTCCCGCCAGCACCTGCTCGCCCTCGTCCCGGTCCACCGCCCCAAGACCGGTCAGCACGATCTGCCACCCCCGTTGCGGCTCTATGATGACAACTATGCCGTAATTAGGGAAGGGGCGCGCGTAGCGCACCCGTCCGCTCCAGGGCGCGATCACGCGCGCGTAAGGACGCGTGAGCAAATCGACCCCGAGACCGCCATCGGCCGGCGTCGCCAGACGCCCGGCGGCGGGTCGCAACACCTGTCCGCGCGCGTCGGCGAAGGCCGGCGCGTCCGGCCGAGGACCCGCCGGCGCCGCGGCGGGGGCTCGAGCGGGGGCGTTTTCGGGGCGCGTCGACCGGGGCAGGCGGAAGACGTCGGGCTCGGCCGGCGCCGCGGGGCCCGCGTCGGGCGAG
>CAZBIG010000415.1:0-2778 GCA_964491865.1 uncultured Neomegalonema sp.
GCCGGGCGGGGCCCGCCCGCTCGGCCCCCACCCTCGCCCTCCCCCTCGCCCCCCCCTTCGCTCTCTGCGCCCCCCGCCCGACCTGGCGCCGAGCGGGGACGGTCGCCGTGAGCGTCCGCCCCCGGCTGCGCGGGCGCGCGTTCAAAGCTGCCCGAAGCCCCCGTCAGCCTGCAAATCGGCGCCGGTGACGTAGCTCGCCGCGTCCGAAGCCAGGAACAGGATCGGCCCCGCGATCTCGTGCGGGCGGGCGAACCGCTTCAGCGCGACGCGCTGGGCCGCGCCTTCGGCGAAGCCCTCGAGCTGCTCGGAGGACAGGCCGGTCTTCTCGAAGATCGGCGTCTCGACCGGGCCGGGGCTGACGACGTTCACGCGAATGTTGCGGGGCGCGAGTTCGGCCGCGAAAGTGCGCGCCAGCGAGCGCACCGCCGCCTTGGTCGCCGCGTAAACCGAGGTGCCGGGCAGCCCCGTCTGATTGACGATCGAGCTGGTCAGCACCACCGAGGCCCCGTCGTTCAGATGCGGCAGCGCCTTCGCGACGGTGAAATACGCGCCCTTGAAGTTGATGTCGGACAGCAGGTCGAAATGCGTCTCGTCGGCGGCCTCGATCGGCGCGAAGCGCGCCACGCCCGCGTTCGCCACCAGAACGTCGATTTTGCCGAACCGACGCGCGACCGCGTCGTAGAGACGATCGAGATCGGCCGACCGGGTCACGTCGCCCGCAACCGCGGCCGCGTTCGGGCCGAGCGCCCGCACCGCCTCGTCGAGCGCCGCTTGGTTTCGGCTGAACAGAAGCACCTGCGCGCCCGCCTCGATCAGGGCCTGAGCGGCCGCCAAGCCGATGCCCGACGCGCCGCCGGTGATAACCGCGGTTTTGCCAGTCAAATCAAACATTTCCGTCTCCATCTTTGCCGCGGGGCGCCCTGTGCGCCGCCGATGGCCGATAGATGCGGGGTCGGACGGAATTCTTGAAATGGATATGCGGAACAAGCGATATTTCACCCATGAATATCGAAGGGCTGGATCTCAACCTGTTGCGGGTGTTCGACGCGGTCTATCGCGAGCGCAACGCCACCCGCGCGGCGCGCCGGATCGGGCTGTCGCAGCCCGCGGTCTCGAACGCCTTGTCGCGGCTGCGCGCGCAGATCCGCGACCCGCTGTTCCACCGCGCGCCCGAAGGGCTGCGCCCCACCGCGCGGGCCGACGCCCTGGCCGAACCGGTGCGCTGCGCGCTGGCGCTGCTCGAAGAGGCGCTGGACGGACCCGAGTTTCGCCCCGCCGAGACCCGGCGCGAGTTTCGGGTCGCGGCGGTGGATTACGCCGCCGCGGTGTTGCTGCCGCGCGTCGTGCGCCGCTTGGCCGACGAAGCGCCGGGCGCGCGCCTGATCGTGCGCCCGTCGATCGGCCGAACGCTCGACCTGCTCGACGAGGGCGAGGTCGACGTCGGTTTGTTGATCCGCAGCGCGCCGCCAGAGCGTTTCGAGGCCGAACCGCTGATGCGCGACAGCTATGTCGCGGTGATGCGGCCCGATCATCCGCTGGCGAGCCGGCCGCTCGACATCGCGGCCTTCGCCCAGGCGCGTCACCTGTTGATGAGCCCGACGCTCGAGACCCGCGGGAGCATGGACGCCGCGCTCGCCAAACACGGCGCGACCCGGCAGGTGGCGATGGTCGTGACGCATTTCGCGCTCGCCCCGCCGCAGCTGTTGGCGAGCGACATGATCCACACCTGCCCGAGCCGGATTTACGACGTCTACGGCCGCCGCTTCGGTCTGGTCGCCAAGCCTCTGCCATTTCCGCCCTTGCCCGGGGTCGGCGTGGTCTCGATGCTGTGGCGCGGTCGACCAGGCGAGGGCGCGGCGGCGGGCTGGTTCCGGGCGCTGCTGCGCGCCGAGGCCGCGGACTTGGGCGCCCCGCCCTCTGATCCGCTTTGATCAGCGCGGCGCCCGCCTGTCGCACGGTCCTGTCGCGCGGTCCTGTCCCGCGGGAACGCGGCGCGACGGAACGCGCCTCGACAGCGCGCCCGAGCGGATGAGGGTGTCGGGCTCAGCCGCGCTGGTCGGCTGCGGCCGCGGCCGAGCCGCGATCGCCCCCCAAGGCGCGCCAACCACAGGAGACGGCGGGTGAGCGACACCGACGGTCTGATCATCGGCGCCGACGGGGCGCCGCGATGCTGGTGGTGCGGGAGCGCGCCCGACTATGTCGCCTATCACGACCACGAATGGGGCCGGCCCGCCCGCGACGACGCGCGGCTGTTCGAGAAGGTCGTGCTCGAGGGCTTTCAGGCCGGGCTGTCCTGGCTCACCATTTTGCGCAAGCGCGAGAATTTCCGCGCCGCCTTCGACGGGTTCGAGATCGATCGGGTCGCCGGCTATGGCCCGGAACAGGTGACGCGCTTGCTGGCCGATCCCGGCATCGTGCGGCACCGCGGCAAGATCGAGGCCGCTATCTCGAACGCCGCCGCCGCGCGGCGCCTGCGCGACGAGACCGGATCGCTCGCCGCCTATTTCGAGCGCTTTCGCCCGGACGGATCCGAGCGCCCGGACCGGATCTGGAAGCATAGCGTGCCGGCCGAGACGCCGACCTCGCGCGCGCTGTCCAAAGACCTGAAGGCGCGCGGCTGGCGCTTTGTGGGTCCGACGACGATGTACGCCTTCATGCAAGCGATGGGCCTGGTGAACGATCATATCGACGGGTGCGCCTTTCGCGACCGGGGTCCGCGCGACTAGCGACCTGGGGCATGGATCCGGGCCTGATGGATCCGGGCCTCATGGATCTGGG
>CAZBIG010000416.1:0-2776 GCA_964491865.1 uncultured Neomegalonema sp.
CCGCCCGAGCGCGCTACTGGGCGTGCGCCGAGCGCGTGCCCGCGGCGCGCCGCGGGCTCTCGACCGCCTCGCCGGAGTGGCCGATCATGGCGTGGTCCTCGGGCTCTCCCGGCCGATCAGGCGCCCGGGATCTTCGTGACCATGCGGACCGAGGTGGTCAGCTCTTCGAGCTGCAGCCACGGGCGCAGATAGGCCACCGCCGAATAGGCGCCCGGACGGCCCGGCTGCTCGACGACCTCGATCTTGCTCTCGGCCAGCGGCGTGCGCGACCGCTCCGCGTTCCCGATCGCGCCCGAGTTGGTGTAGGTGTCGATCCAGGTCTGCAGCTCGCGCTGGATGTCGGCCGCCTCGAGGTTCGAGCCGAGTTTATCGCGACCCATGACTTTCAAGTAATGGGCGATGCGGCTCGAGGCCATGATGTAGGGCAGACGGGCCGAAATCGCGGCGTTTTCGGTCGCGCTCGGATCAGTGAAGGTTTTCGGACGCTGGGTCGTCTGGCTGCCGATGAACACGCCGAAGTTGGTGTTCTTGTAATGCACCAGCGGCAGAAAACCGAGGTCGGACAGTTCTTTCTCGCGCTCGTCGGTCAGGTTCACTTCGATCGGGCAGTGCTGCACGATTTCGCCGGCGTCCGAGCGGTAGACCAGGGTCGGCAGGTTTTCGACCTTGCCGCCGTTCTCGAGCCCGCGGATCGCGGTGCACCAGCCGAAGGCGGTGAAGGCCTGGTTCATCTTGAGCGCCATCTCATAGGCGGCGTTCGACCAGACCAGCTCGGAATTGTCTTTCGGGCGCGGCTTGCCGTCGGCGTCGACGTCGAGCTCGTGATAATCGAAGCTGGCCGCTTTCAGGCCGCCCTCGCCATAGGGCAGGCGCGCCAACGTGCGCGGCAGGGTGAGCGAGACGTAACGGCTCTCGTCGGTGTCGCGGAACGCGTTCCAAGCGGCGTAGAGCGGGCTGTCGAAGCCGGCGGCGACCGGCCGACCCTCGTCGAACTTCTCGAACGCGCCGAAATCGAACATCTGCGGCGCCGCGGCCGAGATCATGGGCGCGTGGCAGGCCGCCGCGGTCTCGGCCATATAGGTGAGAAGCGCGACGTCTTCATCCTGGTAGCCGAACGCGTAGTCGCCGATCAGCAGGCCGTAGGGCTCGCCGCCCGCAGTGCCGAACTCGCTCTGATAGAGCGCGTCGAACAGCGGGCTGCGGTCGACCGCCGGCGCGTCCTCGAACTGCTCGATCAGCTCGTCTTTCGAAAAGTCGACCAGGCGGATCTTCTGGTTCGGGCCGAGTTCGCTGTTGCGCACGACCTTTTGCAGACCGCGCCACGAGCCCTCGAGCTTCTGGAACTTCGCGTCCTGCATGATCGCCGACATCTGCTTGGACATCAGCTTATCGATTTCGGCGACCGCCTTTTTGATGGTCACGCCGACGTTCTGATCCCAGACCACGGCGCCTTCGAGCGCCTTTTCGGTGAGGACCGACAACAGCTCTTTGGTGGTGTCCGCCGGCGTGCTGGCGGTGGCCGCCAACGCCTGATCAAGCAGGCTGACGGTTTTGGCTTCGGCGACGCCGCCGGCTTGCGCTTCGGTGTCGAGCATCACTTGTCTCCTTCGCCGGCGTTTACGCCCAATTCTTCGCCGAGCGACTTGACGGCGTCCTGGTCCTGCAGGATTTCTTTCAGAAGTTTTTCAAGATCGCGCGACCGGTCGGCCTTCGCCAGCAGGGTCATCAGCTGCTGGCGGGTCTCCGCGAGTTTCTTGAGCGGCTCGACTTTGGCGACGATCGCGTCGGGCTCGAAATCCTTCATCGCGGCGAAGTTGAGATCGACCTCGAATTCGGACCCGTCGTCGGCGAGCTTGTTCGGCACCTTGTAGGTCAGGCGCGGCGCCACGCGGCTGAGCACGGTGTCGAAGTTATCTTTGTCCACGTTGAAAAATTTGCGGTCTTCGAGCGGCTGCTTGTCCTGACGATCGGCCGAGTAGTCGCCGATCATGCCGATCACAAAGGGCAGCTCCTTGGTCTGCACCGCGCCGTTCGTCTCGACGTCGTAGGTGATGCTGACCCGGTTCTTGCTGACCCGCTTTTGTTGAGCGTTGAGCGCCATCTTTTCAGTCTCCTATGCGGTTCAGCCGAGCTTGGCGGCGGATTCGAGCTTAGCGGTCTTGAGGTCGAACTTAATCGTGTCGCCTTTCTTCAGATCGCCGTCTTCTTCTTCATTGTAGTGGGTGATCGCGAAGTTGGTGTAGACGAGGCTGAAGGTCTCCGAGGCCTGTGCGTCGGCGGCCGACAGCCCGTAGGACGACATGCGGGCCTCTTCGAGCGTGATGATCATCGACGGCACCTTGCCGTCGCCCTTGCGGTCGGCCTTCGAAATGATGAAGTCGACGGTCCGACCGGCGCCGCCCGGCTGAAAGAAAAACGTCTCGATATAGGGCGATGCGCCGTCAGCCGTGCGCGAAACCGTCACGTCGGACAGGTCGACCTGGCCGGTCTCGGCGTTGGTCGCGGCGCCGATCTGAATATTGATCGGGCGACCCGCGCCCCAAACCACCGAGCTCACCGGGATCAGCGACTTTTGTTCGCCGAGTTTTTCGATGGTGCCGGAGCCCTTGACGTTGTCCACGCCTTTGATCGCCATGTAGATCGACATATTCAAACCTTTCTCACGGGGGTCTGTTCAGTGACTGGGGGTAGGACGGTCACCACTCGAAAGCGGCGAGCGGTTTCTCGGGTGCGGCCGCTTTTTCGGCTGCGATTTCTTGAGGCGGCGCCGCCTCGG
>CAZBIG010000417.1:0-2772 GCA_964491865.1 uncultured Neomegalonema sp.
GGCGCGGCGGGCGCGCGCGGCCGCCCCGCGAAAACCCCTTGCGCCCCGTCCCCTCCGCCGGCCTCCTGGAGCCTCATAAGCCCTCGGGGATCGGTCCGCCGTCCCCGCGCGCGCCTGCGACGGCCCGCGCCAGGCCATCGCTCTGAAACGGAGACCGCCGCCATGGCGAAAGCGATCCACACGATGATCCGCGTTCTCGACGAAGCGGCCTCGGTCGCCTTCTACCAAAAAGCCTTCGGCCTTTCGGTCGCTGATCGGCTTGATTTTGAAAGCTTCACGCTTGTGTACTTACGATCTCCCGACGCCGACTTCGAGGTCGAGCTGACCATCAACAAAGGTCAGACCAAACCGTATGATCTCGGCGACGGATACGGCCATATCGCGTTCGTCGTCGACGATCTCGAAGCCGAGCACCGGCGCTTCACAGAGGCCGGCCTCGAGCCGCGAAAGATCGTCGAATTCGAACGAGACGGATCCTTGCTGGCGAAGTTTTTCTTCGTGGCGGATCCGGACGGCTACCAAATCGAGGTGCTCCAACGCCACGGCCGCTATCAATAACAACCACTAAAGGGAGGATAACATGCTGTTTCATTTGGAATTCACGGTCGCCTACGGCGCGGCCATGACGCAGCAGGACTTGTTCCGCATCTGGGCGGAGGAGGCGAAGGCCGCGCTCGGGGCCAAGGACGCGGGCGTGGTGGTCGATCTGTGGAAAGCCGTCGGCATGCGCAAAGTATTCGCGATTGTGAAGGTCGACCATGCGGACGCGCTGGACCAGATCAGCTTCGATCTGCCGATCATGAAGGCGATGGGCCAGCATGTGGACATCAAGGTCACGGCGATCCGGCGCTACGAGGACTTCGCCGCGGACGTGAACCAGCGCCTGGCGACGTGACGCGGCGTCGCCGAGCCCGTCGTGGCGGCGTCTCGCAGCGCCTCTGACGGCGGCAGACGCGTCTCAGAGGCGCGTCGGGGGCGGCGAGACGTCGGGCGGACCGCCCATGGGCGCTTAGGCCGCCGTGGCCCGCCGGACGCCGCCGCTTCGGATCCGTCGGCCTTTCAACGGCGCCGCGCGACCCGCGCCCCGCCGCAACAGCCCGACGCCAAGCGGGCGGCGCCGTCGCAGCCGGGTCGCCGCTCGACGCCGGCCCGGCGATCGCGCCGCCGTTTTGGCGACGCGCCCGCCGCCGGCCGAAGCTCCTGGCGCGCCGTCGGCGTCCGTCACGCGCGCAGCGCCCGCTCCCGCCGCCCGCGCGCGGCCTGGATCAGTTGCGCGCGCGTCGCCTGCTTAAGTTGCTCGCGCGCGTCGCATGTCTCAGCTCCTCGAGCGCGACCTTGGCCAGTTGGGCGCGCGTCGCCCGTCTGAGCTGCTCGGACGTAGCCTTGGGCAGCGGTTCGCGCGTGGCCTGTTTAAGCTGCTCGCGCGCGGCCTGGGTCAGTTACGCGCGCGTCGCCTGTCAGAGCTGCTCGGGCGTAGCCTGGGGCAGCGACCTGCGCGTGGCCTGCTTAAGTTGCCCGCGCCCGGCCTGGGTCAGGTGCGCGCGCATCGCCTGCCTCAGCTCCGCGAGCGCGACCTGGGCCAGTTACGCGCGCGTCGCCCGTTTAAGTTGCTCGCGCGCGACCTGGGTCAATTGCGCGCGCGTAGCCTGTCTGAGCTGCTCGGGCGTAGCCTGGGGCAGCGATCCGCGGGTCGCCTGTTTAAGTTGCTCGCGCCCGGCCTGGGTCAGTTGCGCGCGCGTCGCCTGCCTCAGCTTCTCGTGCGTGGCCTGCGCCGACCAGGCGCGCGGCGCCTGTGCGGGCGAGGCGCTCCGCGTTGGCGCAGGCGGGCTGGTCGTGGCGCGCGCGCCGGCCGCTGTAAGGCGGAGAGCGGTACAATCCCCTGCGCCGCCAGAGCCGCTCGGTCGCGGATGGGCCAAGCAGCCGTCGTCAGCCGACGACGTCAGACAACCTGCTCGGTCAACCTCCTCGGCCGCCCTCCTCGGCCGTCGCGTCGCAGGGACCGGACCGAACGCAGCCAGCGCCGGACCCTGCCGCGCGGGCCCTCGCGCGCAGGGCCAGTCCCGGCGCGTCGTCCCGCCTACGCGTCGGCTGGCCGGCGCCTCGTTCCCTACGTCGCGTCGTCCCGTCGGCGCGTCGCCCGGTCGGCGCCTCGTCCCTTCGCCCTCTCGTCCCGTCGGCGGGTCGTCTCGTCGGCGTTTAATCACCTTGGCGCGCCGTTCCGTCGGCGTGTCGCCTGTCCGGGGCCTCGCCGCGTCGACGTGTCGCTCCTTCGGCGCGTCGTCCTGTCGGCGGGTCGTCCGGTCGACGCGTCGTCCTGTCGGCGGGGCGCCCGGTCGGGGCGTCGGCCCCTCGGCGGCTCGTCTCGTCGGCGCGTCGTCCCGTTTTCTCTTCGGCTGACGTCTCGTCGGGCGGTCGCCGGGTCGGCGCCTCGCCCCATCGGCCGGGCGCTTTGCCGGGGCCGTCGCATCCGGGGCGTCCTCTCGCGCCAGCGTGAGGGCGTGCGGGAAACCGCTCGCGCCGCGGCGCGCGCCGCCTTTGCTCGCGCGTCGGGCGGAGATCCTCGCGTCGCCTGGGTTCGGACGCGGCGCTCCGAGGCGTCGCCTTCTGACGGGTTGCGGGGCCGGAGCCGCGCGCATGGCCAAGAGCGCCGCGGGCCATGTCGCCGCGCGTCCGCGGGGCGGCGCCGCGCCCCCCGACAGCGCGCCGTCCGATCGGGGCGCCTCGGCGGGATCCTGGCCCTCGAAAACCGGCACCATCGGCCCCTGGCTGATC
>CAZBIG010000418.1:0-2757 GCA_964491865.1 uncultured Neomegalonema sp.
GCCCGATCTGGCCCGGGTCGGCGGGCGCTACTCGGACGCCTGGCATGTCGACCATTTCGAAAACCCGCGCAACGTGGTGCCGGAGTCGATCATGCCGGCCTATCCGTGGCTGGCCCGGACAAAACTGGATTTCGACAATATCGAAGGCCATCTGCGCGCCAACGTCACCGTCGGCGTGCCCTATACGCCTGAAATGATCGAGTTCGCGAAGGCGGACCTGATCTCTCAGGCCAATCCGAACGCGGAAAATGCAGATCCAGACGCGTTGCGCGCCCGGTATCCAAAGGCGCAAGCGCGGGATTTTGACGGCAACCCGACGGAGATCACAGAACTCGACGCTTTGATCGCGTACATGCAAATGCTCGGTACCTTGGTCGACTTTTCGACCTATGACGCCGTCGCGAATGAGCGGTGAGGGGAAGGCATGGAAACCTACGAGAAGATGCGGATATTCGCCGATAGCTGGGGTCTGCTGTACATGACCTTAGTCTTTATCGGGGTGGTCATCTACACGCTGCGCCCGGGCTCGCGCCCGGCGCATGAACACAGCGCCGGCATTCCCTTCCGCAACGAGGACCGGCCGATCTCGGGGACGCCGGAGGCCGAGGCGCCGGGCCGTCAAGGAGGGCAGGATGACTGAGCAGAACAAGAACGACGCCCAAAAGGCGGATGTAGACGAGGTCTCGGGCGTCGAGACCACCGGCCACGAGTGGGACGGTATTAAGGAGCTGAACAATCCGCTTCCGAAATGGTGGCTCTATACGTTCTACGCGACCGTGATTTGGGCGCTGCTGTTCACGGTGTTCTATCCTGCGTGGCCGATGATTTCCGAGAACACCAAAGGCGTGCTCGGCTACACGACGCGGGGCGAGCTGCGCGAGATCGTGGCGGACGCGAAAGAAGCGCAAGCGCCGTACATGACCCGGATCGCGGCGCTCGACCTGCAAGAAATCGCGGCGGATCCCGATCTGGCCCGGTTCGCCCGCGCGGGCGGCGCGGCGGCGTTCCGCACCAACTGCTCGCAATGCCACGGGGCCGGCGCGGCCGGCGGGGTCGGCTACCCGAACTTGGTCGACGACGCCTGGATCTGGGGCGGCTCGCTCGAGGACATCCACCAGACCATCGCCCACGGCATCCGCCAGACGGACGCCGAGGGCTACGAGACGGCGGAGACCCGGTTCGGAAACATGCCGGCCTTCGGGGCCGATCAGATCCTCGACGACGCCCAAATCGCCCAAGTGGTCGAGCATGTGCGCGCGATCTCGAACCAAGAGCATGACGCGGCCCTCGCCGCCGACGGCGCGATGGTGTTCGCCGAGAACTGCGCGAGCTGCCACGGCGACGCCGGCGCGGGCATCCGAGAGCTCGGCGCGCCGAACCTCACGGATCCGATTTGGCTCTACGGCGGCTCGCGCGAGACCCTGACCGCCAGCATCGTGGACGGCCGCGCCGGCATGATGCCCGCCTGGGAAGGCCGGCTGGACGCCGCGACGATCAAGCTGCTGACGATTTACGTCCACAGCTTGGGCGGCGGCGAGGACGGCCCGCAGCAACAGGCTCTGGCGCGCTGAGCGCGCCGGGGCCCCGAGATAGCGGAAGGAGCGGTTAGAGGCTGTTCTCCCAGGCCGGACGGCCGCCCGCCCGCGACCGATCGGGTCGCGCCCACGATCCGATCCTCTCTGCCGCCGCGAAGTCGAGCTTCGCGGCGGCCTTTTCGCGCCGGGCGGCCCCGCGCGGTCGAGGGGACGTGATCGGGGCGCGACGCCGCGCCGCGGCGGGAGAACCCCGGCCGCGGGCATCGTTGATCCTGCTCAAGGACCGACACAGCCGCTTCGACCGAAGATCCAAGCGTCACGAGGGCGACCGTCGCGTCGCCCCTTTCTGTCACGGGATCTCGGCCTAATGGCGCAGCTCGACACTGATCTGACCGACCTCGACCAGCCGCTCTACGCCGGCCGGCGGGCGATCTTCCCCAAAGCGGTCTCCGGTTTTTATCGCCGCCTGAAATGGGCGCTGCTGATCGTGACGCTGGCGATTTATTACGTCACGCCCTGGATCCGGTTTCCGCGCGGCGGCGACATGCCCGACCAGGCGGTGTTGGTGGACCTCGCCAATCGCCGGTTCTTCTTCTTCTGGATCGAGATCTGGCCGCAGGAGTTCTATTACATCGCCGGTCTGCTGATCATGGCGGGGCTCGGCCTGTTTCTGTTCACCTCGGCGCTCGGGCGGGTCTGGTGCGGGTACGCCTGCCCTCAAACCGTTTGGGTCGATCTGTTTCAGCACATCGAGCGGTGGACCGACGGCGATCGCAACGCCGCCTATCGTCTGCTGAACGCGCCTTGGGGCCCGAACAAGATCGCCCGGCGGGCCCTTAAATGGTCGATCTTTCTGTTGATCTCGCTCGCGACCGGCGGGGCGTGGGTGTTCTACTTCGCCGACGCGCCGACATTAGCCGCGCAACTGGTCGCCGGCGAAGCCCATTTCTACGCCTACATTACGATCGCCGTGCTGACGGCGACGACCTTCGTGCTGGGCGGGTTCATGCGCGAGCAGGTCTGCACCTATATGTGCCCCTGGCCGCGGATCCAGGCGGCGATGCTCGACCAGAACTCGCTGATCGTCACCTACAAGAATTGGCGCGGAGAGCCGCGCACGCGGGGACGCAAACGCGCGGCGGCGCAAACGGCGGCCTTCGCCCCGACCGCGGCGACCGGGGACGCGCGCCTCGGCGGCGCGCTCGGCGCGGCGGAAGCGAGC
>CAZBIG010000419.1:0-2756 GCA_964491865.1 uncultured Neomegalonema sp.
GGGGCCCGCGCCGCTCCGCCCCGCGCCCCGTCCCGCCGCGCCCCTTGACGCGCCCCTTGCCGCGCCTCCCGCCGCGCCCGCGGAGCCGTCCTCGCGGCTTTTGCGGGCGGCGTCCGTCCGCATGCTGAGCCCGATCCGCTTCCGCGCCGCGTCGACCTCGAGCACCGTCACGCGCACCACCTGACCGGGCCGCACGATCTCGCGCGGATCCTCGACGAACCGGTCGGCCAGCGCCGAGACGTGAACCAGCCCGTCTTGATGCACGCCGACGTCGACGAAGGCCCCGAAATTGGCGACGTTCGTCACGACCCCCTCGAGCACCATGCCGGGGCGCAGATCCGACAGCTTCTCGACCCCCTCCTGGAAGGCGGCGGTCCGGAATTCGGGGCGCGGATCGCGCCCGGGCTTTTCGAGCTCCTCGAGAATGTCCGTCACCGTCGGCAGGCCGAAACGCGCGTCGACGAAGCTTTTGGGATCGAGGCTCCGCAGCGCTTTCTTGTCGCCGATCAACGCCTTGATCGGCTTGCCGGCGGCGGCGGCGACCTTGCGCGCGATCGGATAGGCCTCGGGGTGCACCGCCGAGCCGTCCAGAGGCTCTTCGCCGTTCATGATGCGCAGAAAGCCCGCCGCCTGCTCGAACGCCTTCGGGCCGAGGCGCGGCACTTTTTTCAGATCGGCGCGGCTCTTGAAGGGGCCGTTCTGGTCGCGATGGGCGACGATGGCGTCGGCCAGTCCCGCCGAGAGCCCCGACACCCGCGACAAGAGCGGGGCCGAGGCGGTGTTGAGGTCCACCCCGATCTTGTTCACGCAATCCTCGACCACCGCGTCGAGCGCGCGGGCGAGTTTGGTCTGGCTGACATCATGCTGATACTGCCCGACGCCGATCGATTTCGGGTCGATCTTCACCAGCTCGGCCAGAGGGTCCTGAAGGCGGCGCGCGATCGAGACCGCGCCGCGCAGCGAGACGTCGAGATCGGGGAACTCGCGGCTGGCGCGCTCGGACGCCGAATAGACCGAGGCGCCGGCTTCGGAGACCATGGCCTTTTCGATCGCGCGCTCGCGCCCGGCCTTTTTCAGCGTCGCGATCAGCTCGCCGGCGAGCTTGTCGGTCTCGCGGCTGGCGGTGCCGTTGCCGACGGCGACCAGCTCGACCGAATGCTTCAGCGCCAGCGCGCCCAGAACCGCGAGCGCGTCGTTCCACCGCCGCTGGGGCTCATGCGGATAGATGGTGGCGGTTTCGAGCAGTTTGCCGGTCGGATCGACCACCGCGACCTTGCAGCCGGTGCGATAGCCCGGATCAAGCGCGAGCACCGCCTTGGGGCCGGCGGGCGCGGCCAGCAGCAGGTCGCGCAGATTGGCCGCGAACACCCGGATCGACTCGTCCTCGGAGCTGTCGAACAGGTCGGAGAACAGCTCGCCCTCGACCTTGAAGGCCATCTTCACCTTCCACGTCCAGCGGCAAGTCTCTTTCATCCAGTCGTCGCCCGGACGGCCCTTGTGCTCGAAACCGGTCAGCCGGGCGATGATCGCGGCCTGCGGCGGATAGGCGCGCGGCGCGCCCTCTGCTTCGGCCTCGATCTCCTCGGGCAGCTTCACCGCGACGTCGAGGATCTCGGCCTTTTTGCCCCGGAACAGGGCCAGGGCGCGGTGCGGGGGCAGCGTCGCCAGCGGTTCGGAAAAGTCGAAATAGTCGGCGAACTTCTCGCCGGCGGCCTCTTTTCCCGGGATCACGCGCGACACGACGCGCGCCTCGCCCCGCATTCGGCCGCGGACCGCCTGAACGACTTCGGGCGTCTCGGCGAACCGCTCCATCAGGATCTGACGGGCCCCTTCGAGCGCTTTGTCGGGGGCGTCCACGCCTTTCTCGGCGTCGACATACGCCGCGGCCAGGGTCGCCGGGTCGCGGTCGGGATCGGCGAGCAGGGTCTCGGCCAGGGGCTCGAGCCCGGCCTCCTTGGCGATCTGCGCCTTGGTCCGGCGTTTGGGCTTGAAGGGAAGATACAGGTCTTCGAGCAGGGCCTTGCTGTCGGCCTGGGACAGTTTCAGGCGCAACGCGTCGTCGAGCTTGCCCTGCTCGGCGACGCTTTTGAGGATCGCCGCGCGCCGATCTTCCAGCTCGCGGCGATAGCGCAGCCGCTCTTCGAGCTGGCGCAGCTGCGCGTCGTCGAGGCCGCCGGTCGCCTCTTTGCGGTAGCGGGCGATGAAGGGAACGGTCGCGCCTTCGTCGAGCAGCGCGATCGCGGCGGCGGCCTGGTCGGGGCGGGCCCCGATCTCCTCGGCGACGCGCGCGGCGATTCGGACGGCGACGGCGGCGTCCGGCTTCAGGGATGAGGTCACGGGGACTGCTCCTGCCTTGGTGTCGCGCCCCGGCGTCGACCCGGCCTGGGGCCGAGCGCGGGGCGGATCGCGGCCGCGCTTGGTCGGCGGCCTTGGAGCGAGATTACGGGGCGTTGGCGCGGGGCACAACCAGATCTGGCGCCGGCGGGGCGCGGGGGCGCGCCAGGGGGGGCGCCAGGGTGCGCGAAAAGGCGCGCGCTGGTCGGGCGCGCTTCGGTCCGCTATCGTCGCGGGATCTGACCGGGACGGGGGCGCAATGGAGAGCGACGGGGCGTTGATCGGCTATCGGACCGAACCGGACGCGGCGGCCGCCGCGGTGGCGGCGGCGTTTGGTCGCGGCGCGGCGCTCGCGGCGCTGTGCGGGACGGCGGGCCTCGCGCGGCGCGCCACCTTGCGGCGCTTGGCGCGCCGGGTCGGAC
>CAZBIG010000420.1:0-2738 GCA_964491865.1 uncultured Neomegalonema sp.
TCGAACGTTGGGAAACGCTCGGCGGCGTCTGTCTGAACGTCGGCTGCATCCCCTCAAAGGCGCTGCTGCCCGCCGCCAAGGTGATCGCCGAGGCCGACGAAATGGGGGCCCACGGCCTGTCGTTCGGCAAACCCGAGATCGACATCGATAAATTGCGCGCCTGGAAGGACGGCGTCGTCGGCAAACTGACCGGCGGCCTGTCGGGCCTCGCCAAAGCCCGCAAGGTCTCGGTGGTGCGCGGCGTCGGGGCCTTCGCCGGCCCGAACCTGGTGGAAGTGCGCACAGTCGACGCGTCGGGCGCGCCCGACGGCGGCAAGAAGCTCGTCACCTTCGACAAGGCGATCATCGCCGCGGGCTCCGAACCCGTGCATTTGCCTTTCATGCCGTGGGACGATCCGCGCGTCGTCGACAGCACGGGCGCGCTCGAACTCGACGGCGTGCCGGCGCGGATGCTGGTGGTCGGCGGCGGGATCATCGGTCTCGAGATGGCGACGGTCTACCAGGCGCTCGGGTCGAAGATTACGGTGGTCGAACTGACCGGCGGCCTGATGGCGGGCGCGGATCCCGACATCGTGAAGCCCTGGCAAAAGCGCATGGAGCCGCGGTTCGAGAAGATCCATCTCAACACCAAAGTCACCGGGGCCGAGGCGCGCGAGGCGGGCGTCGCCGTCACCTTCGAAGGGCCGGACGGTCAGAGCTTCGAAGACGTGTTCGACAAGGTGCTGGTGTCCGTCGGTCGGATCCCGAACGGCAAGAAGATCAACGCCGAAGCGGCCGGCGTCGCGGTCGACTCGCGCGGCTTCGTTCCGGCGGACCGGCAGCTGCGGACCAACGTGCCCCATATCTTCGCCATCGGCGACATCATCGGCCAGCCGATGCTGGCGCATAAGGCGGTGCATGAAGGCAAGGTGGCGGCTGAAGTCGCCTGCGGTCACAAGGCGGCGTTCGACGCGAAGGTCATCCCGAACGTCGCCTACACCGATCCCGAGGTCGCCTGGGTCGGGCTCACCGAAGCGCAGGCCAAGGCCGACGGCGTGAAGATCGGCAAGGGCGTGTTCCCGTGGGCGGCTTCGGGCCGCGCGCTGTCCAACGACCGGGCCGAGGGCGTGACCAAGGTGCTGTTCGACCCCGAGAGCAATCGCGTGCTCGGCGCCGGCATCGTCGGGCCGAACGCGGGCGACCTGATCTCCGAAGTGGCGCTCGCCATCGAAATGGGCGCGGACGCCCAAGACATCGGACTGACGGTGCATCCGCACCCGACCCTGTCGGAAACGGTGGCCATGGCCGCCGAAATGTTCACCGGCGACATCACCGACCTGATGCCGCCGAAGCGCTGAGCGCGCCAGGCGCAGGACCGCCCCGCTTGCGCCGCGCCCCCGCGCCGCGCCTCGCCGCCGCGCGTCGCGCTAATAAAAGCTTTCATCGCGCCGGCGGCGTCTATGTTTTGTTGAGGCAATAAATTTGAAATCTCCGCGAAAAAAGATTGAATAACGCATATTAACTTTTTGTTTCAAATCCCTATTCAGAGGTTTCCGCCATTCTCGGCCGTGCTGGTTGAGAGAGGTGCGAATAATGCGGTTGTTCCGGATCGCCGCGGCAGCGGCCCTTATGGCGACGTCTTACGGCGCCGCGGCGCAAGCGTCCGACCGTCAGTGGGTGTCGAGCCTGCGTGAAACCGACGTCGTGTACGCGCCGCGCGGCTTCCAACAACTGTGCGCGGCGCGCCCCGAGTTCTGCGTCGAGACGCGCACGGCGACGGAGGTCGAGCGGGTGCTCGCGAACCTGAAGCGCGCCTACGGGCCCGAGACGGCGTCGATCGACGCGCCCGAACTCACCGAAGCGCGCTACGCCACGCTGCAGCGCGTGAATCTGACGGTGAACCATACGATCCAGCCGGCCGAAGACGCGGCGGGCGACGTCTGGTCGTTCTCGTCGATCGCCGGGGACTGCGAAGAATATGTGTTGATGAAGCGCGAGACCCTGGCGGCGCTGGGCTGGCCGCGCAGCGCGATGCGCATCGGCGTCGTGAAGGGCACCCGCTACCCGTATCACGCGGTGCTGATCGTCTCGACGAAAGGCGGCGAGTTCGTGCTCGACAACATGACCGACGAGATGACGCGGGTCGAAGACAGCCCCTACACCTTTGTGGTGTCCCAGTCGTCGCGTTTGCCCGGCAAATGGGTGCGCGTGCATCAGACGGTGCGCTGAGCCCGAAAACCGCCCGCGCCGCGCCGATCACGCAAAACGACGGCCCGCCGATCGCGCGATCGGCGGGCCGACAGTCGTCGATCGGGCCGCGGCTCAGTGACCGGCGGTTTGCGCCTGCAGCAGCTTGTGGGCCGGGCTCTTAGCGTCACCGAACAGCATGCGGGTGTTGTCTTTGAAGAACAGCGGGTTTTCGATCCCGGAATAGCCCGTCCCACGACCGCGCTTCGAGACGATCACGTTCTTGGCCTTCCAGACTTCGAGCACCGGCATGCCGGCGATCGGCGAGCCCGGATCCTCTTGCGCGGCCGGGTTCACGATGTCGTTGGCCCCGATCACGATGACCACGTCCGTGTTCGGAAAGTCCTCGTTGATCTCGTCCATTTCGAGAACGATGTCATAGGGAACCTTCGCCTCGGCCAGCAGCACGTTCATGTGACCGGGCAGGCGTCCGGCCACCGGATGGATGGCGAAGCGCACCTTTTTACCCTTGTCGCGTAGGCGTTTGGTGATTTCGGACACCGAACTCTGGG
>CAZBIG010000421.1:0-2729 GCA_964491865.1 uncultured Neomegalonema sp.
ATCCTGCTGGCCCGGGGGATGTGCAAGCGCCGTATCATCGCCGAGACCGGTGCCGGGCTGCATGGCGTCGCGAGGGCCACGGTCTGCGCCCGCTTCGGTTTGGACTGCGTCGTCTACATGGGCGCCCATGACGTCGAGCGGCAAAAGCCGAACGTGTTCCGGATGCGGCTGCTGGGCGCTGAAGTGGTTCCGGTCACCTCGGGCCGCGGCACGCTGAAAGACGCGATGAACGACGCGCTCCGCGACTGGGTGACGAACGTCGAGAACACCTTTTATTGCATCGGCACCGTCGCCGGACCGCATCCCTATCCGGCCATGGTCCGCGACTTTCAATCGGTCATCGGCCGAGAGACGCGAGCGCAGATGCTCGAGCGCGAGGGGCGGGCCCCGGACAGCTTGGTCGCCTGCATCGGCGGCGGCTCGAACGCGCTGGGGTTGTTTCATCCGTTCCTCGATGATCGCGACGTCCGCGTGATCGGCGTCGAGGCCGGCGGCAAGGGCGTCGACGACCGCATGGAGCACTGCGCCTCGTTGACCGGCGGGCGCCCGGGCGTGCTGCACGGGAACCGCACCTATCTGCTCCAAGACGACGACGGGCAGATCCTCGAAGGGCACTCGATCTCGGCCGGTCTTGATTATCCCGGTATCGGGCCCGAGCACGCCTGGCTGAAAGACATGGGCCGCGTCGAATATGTCCACGTCACCGATGCGGAGGCGCTGCAAGCTTTCCAGCTGTGCTGCCGGACCGAGGGCATCATTCCGGCGCTCGAGCCGAGCCACGCGCTCGCCCATGTCGCGAAGATCGCGCCCGACCTGCCGCGCGACCATCTGATGGTGATGAACATGTGCGGCCGCGGCGACAAAGACATCTTCACCGTGGCCGCCGCCCTCGGCCAGGAGATCGGATGATGGCCGCGACGCTGGCCGAGACCGGCCTTGGCGCGCTCGGCGCGGCCGCCCATCGGCGCGGGCGGGGGCCCTGCGGCCTCGCCTACTTTCGCCGGAGCCTGCGCGCATGACGACGACCCGGATCGACCGCCGCTTCGCCGCGCTGAAGGCTGAGGGCCGCGCCGCCTTCGTCTCGTTCGTGATGGCGGGCGACCCCGACGCCGAGACGACCCTGTCGCTGTTGAAGGGGCTTCCCAAGGCCGGGGTCGATGTGATCGAGCTCGGCATCCCCTTCACCGACCCGATGGCCGACGGGCCGGCGATCCAGCTGGCCGGTCAGCGCGCGCTCGCCGCCGGCATGACGCTGTCGCGCACGCTCGAGCTGGTGAGCGCGTTCCGCGAAACGGACGCCGACACGCCGATGGTTCTGATGGGCTACTACAACCCGATCTTTCACATGGGCGTTCCGGCGTTTTTGGAGCGGGCCAAGGCCGCCGGCGTGGACGGTCTGATCGTCGTCGATCTGCCGCCCGAAGAGGACGCCGAGCTGTGCTTGCCCGCGGCCGAGGCGGGGCTCAACTTTATTCGCCTGGCCACGCCGACGACCGACGACGCGCGTCTGCCGGCGGTGCTCGCGAATACGTCCGGCTTCGTCTATTACGTGTCGATCACCGGCGTCACCGGCGCCGCCTCGGCCCAGGCCGAAGCGGTCGGCCCGGCGGTTGCGCGGATCAAGGCGGCGACCGATTTGCCGGTGTGCGTGGGTTTCGGCGTGCGCTCGGCCGAGACGGCCGAAGCGATCGCCGGCGTCGCCGACGGGGTCGTGGTGGGCTCGGCGATCGTCTCGAAGCTGGCCGACGGTCGGCCGGTCGACGAGACGCTCGCCTTCGTGGCCGAACTGTCGGCCGGGGCGAAACGGGCGCGTCGATCTTAGGCGGGGGAACGCCGGGCCGCGCGGGGCGGCCGAACCGCGGTGGGGGCGGAGACGGAAGATGAACTGGATCAACAACGTCGCGCTGCCGAAGTTCAACAGCTTCTTCCAGCGTCGCGACATGCCGGACAATCTCTGGCGCAAATGCGACGAATGCGAGCAGATGATTTTCCACCGCGAGCTGAAGCGGAATCTGTATGTCTGCCCGCATTGCGACAATCATATGCGGATCAGCCCGCTCGAGCGGCTCGGGTCGCTCTATGACCACGGGGCGTTCGAGCTGATCGACACGCCCGAGCCGCTGGCCGATCCGCTCAATTTCCGCGATGAAAAGCGGTATCTCGACCGGCTGCGAGAGGCGCGGCGCGGCACCGGCGACACCGACGCGGTGGCGGTGGCGGTGGGCCGCGTCGGCGAGGTCGAAGCCGTCTGCGCCGTGCAGAATTTCGGCTTCATGGGCGGCTCGATGGGCATGGGCGTCGGCGACGCGATCCTCGCGGCGGCGGAAACCGCGGTCGAGCGCCGAGCCCCGTTTCTGATGTTCTCGGCGGCCGGCGGCGCGCGCATGCAGGAGGGCATTCTGTCGCTGATGCAGATGCCCCGCACCACGGTCGCGGTCCAGATGGTGCGCGAGGCGGGGCTGCCTTACGTCTCGATCATCACGCATCCCACCACCGGCGGCGTCACCGCGTCTTATGCGATGCTGGGCGACATTCAGATCGCCGAACCGAACGCGCTCATCTGTTTCGCCGGCCCGCGGGTGATCGAACAAACGATCCGCGAGAAGCTGCCGGAGGGGTTCCAGCGATCGGAGTATCTGCTCGAGCACGGCATGCTCGACATGGTGGTCGGCCGCCGTCAAATGCGCGCGGCCTTGGTCAAGGTGCTCCGAATGTTGATGCGACTGCCG
>CAZBIG010000422.1:0-2719 GCA_964491865.1 uncultured Neomegalonema sp.
CCTGAGGCCGCCGCTGGACGCCGCCGCGCGCCGCGTCCGGTCGTGCCCCGGCGCCCCCGCCGGCCTATACCCTCCCGCATGACCGTCTCCGATCCGACCGCAAGCCGGCCCCGCGCCGACGACGCGCTGCCCGAGCCCTTCGCGTCCTGGTTCGCCGGGCGCGGCTGGCGCGCCCATCCCCACCAGCTTCAGCTGCTGAGCCGGGCGCGGCCCGGCGGCGCGGACCTCCTCGTCGCCCCCACCGGCGGCGGCAAAACGCTTGCGGGCTTTCTGCCGAGCCTCGTCGACCTCGCAGAGCGCCGCGCCGCCGGCGACGCCCCCGGGCTGCACACGCTCTACGTCTCGCCGCTGAAAGCGCTTGCGGCCGACATCCGGCGCAACCTCGAAATCCCGATCGCCGAAATGGGCTTGCCGATCCGGGTCGAGGACCGGACCGGCGACACCAAGTCTCACATCAAGGCGCGTCAGCGCCGAGACCCGCCGCAGATCCTGCTGACCACGCCCGAGAGCCTGGCGCTGCTGATCGCGCAGCCCGAGGCCCCGACGCTGTTCGCGCGCCTGAGCGCGGTGGTGGTCGACGAGATCCACGCGCTCGCCGGGCTGAAGCGCGGCGACCAGCTGGCGCTCTGCCTGGCCCGGCTGCGCACGCTCGCGCCCGCGCATCGGCGCGTGGGATTGTCGGCCACCACCGAGGACCCGCAGGCGCTGGCGGACTGGCTCGAGCCCGGCCGCGCCCAGCTGACCTTCGCGGCGCCCGGGCCCGAGCCCGACATCCGCATTCTCGAAGAGGCCGGCGATCCGCCCTGGTCGGGCATGGGCGGGCGCTACGCCGCGCGGGCCGTGCTCGACGAGATCGCCAAAGCGCGCACCGCCATCGTGTTCATCAACACCCGCGCCCAGGCCGAGCTGTTTTTCCAAGCGTTGTGGCGCGTGAACCAAGAGGCGCTGCCGATCGCGCTCCATCACGGCTCGCTGGGGCGCGAGACCCGAGAGAAGGTCGAGGCGGCGATGGCCGCCGGCGCCTTGCGGGCCGTGGTGGCGACCTCGTCGCTCGATCTCGGCGTCGACTGGGCGGCGGTGGATCTGGTGATCCAGGTCGGCGCGCCCAAGGGGGTGAAGCGCCTGGTGCAGCGCATCGGCCGGGCCAACCACCGCTTCGACGCGCCGTCGCGCGCGGTGCTGGTGCCCGCCAACCGGTTCGAAGCGCTCGAATGCCGCGCCGCGCTCGAGGCGGCGCGCGCGGGCGCGCTCGACGGCGAGGGCCTGCCTGAGGGCACGCTCGACACGCTGTGCCAGCATCTGCTGCTGCTCGCCTGCGCCGGACCGTTCGACGCCGACGCGCTGTTCGCCGAGATCCGCGGGGCCGGGCCCTATCAGCGACTGACCCGCGCGGACTTCGACCGATGCCTGGGCTTTTGCGCGGACGGCGGCTACGCGCTGCGCGCCTATGACCAGTGGCGGCGGCTGGTCCAGGGCCCGGACGGCCTCTGGCGCCTGCGCGACCCGCGCACGGCGCAGCGGATCAAAATGAACATCGGGACCATCGTCGAGGCGGAGACGCTCAAGGTCCGGATGGGCCGCCGCGGCGGCGGAGCCCAACTCGGCGAGGTCGAGGAGGCCTTCGCTGCCACCTTGCGGCCGGGCGACAGCTTTCTGATCGGCGGCCGCGTGGTCCGCTTCGACGCCCTGCGCGAGATGAGCCTCGAGGTCTCGCCGGCCGGCGGCAAAGAGCCGAAGATCCCCGTCTTCGCGGGCGGCAAGCTGCCGATCTCGACCTATCTCGCTCACCGCGTGCTCGCCCAGCTGAACGCGCCGGAGACCTGGGACCGGCTGCCCGCGCCGGTCGCCGAATGGCTGCGGCTGCAAGCCGAGCGCTCGGAGATGCCGTCGGCGGACAGCCTGCTCGTCGAGACGTTCTCGCGGGGCGGCAAACGCTTTCTGGTCGCCTACGGCTTCGCGGGCCGGAACGCGCATCAGACGCTGGGTCTGATCCTGACCAAGCGCATGGAGGAGGCGCGGCTCGATCCGCTCGGCTTCGTCGCCAATGATTACGCGGTGATGGTCTGGGGCTTGAGCGCGGTCGCGGATCCGGCCGCCTTGTTCGAAGCCGAGGGCATCCGCGACGGGCTCGACGCCTGGCTCGACGGCTCGTCGGTGATGAAGCGCACGTTTCGACAAGCGGCGGTGGTCGCCGGGCTGATCGAACGCCGACTGCCGGGCTTAAAGAAAACCGGCCGGCAGGCGACCTTCAGCTCGGACATCCTCTATGACACCTTGTCCAAATACGACCCGGATCATCTGATGCTCGACGTCACGCGGCGCGAAGCGATGCGCGGGCTCGTCGATTTCAGCCGGATCGAGGAACTGCTCGAGCGGATCGGCGGCCGGGTGCGCCATGCGCGATTGCGGGGCGTCTCGCCGCTGGCCGCGCCGATCATGCTCGAAATGGGCCGCGAACCGGTCAAGGGCGGCTGGGCCGAAGAGCGGCTGCTCGACGAGGAGGCCGACGCGATCCTGGCCGAAGCCATGGCGGGCGCCGCCCATCCGATCGGCAAGGCGCGGCTCTGACTCCGCGCGTCGACGTCCCCCACCCCTGCGAAGCCTGTCCTGGCGCGACCGTCGGGAACGCCCGCCCGCCGTCGCCGCGCGGAGTCAGAGCCGCGCCGCCAGCGCCAAATGGCAGACCACCGGCTCCCCGGCATCGTATCCGGTGACCGCG
>CAZBIG010000423.1:0-2713 GCA_964491865.1 uncultured Neomegalonema sp.
AGGCCCGGGCCGCCCGCTTCTGGCTCTCGACCGCATAGGCGTCGACATCGTCGCGGCTGAAGCCGTATTCGGTGGCGATAATGTCGGCCGAGATCCCCTGCGGCACGAAATAGGTCTTCATCGCGATATGCGGGTCCACCCCGATCGCAAACCCGTCCGACCCCATCGGGACCCGGCTCATCATCTCGACCCCGCCCGCGACATAGAGTTCGCCCGCGTCGCCCTTCACCTGATTGGCGGCGAGGTTCACCGCTTCAAGGCCGCTGGCGCAGAAGCGGTTGATGTGAAGGCCAGGCACGCTCTCGTCGTAATCGGCGTAGAGCACGGCGGTGCGCGCGATCTCGCCGCCTTGCTCGCCGACCGGCGTGACGCAGCCGAGGATCACGTCGTCGACCAGTTTGGTGTCGAGATCGTTCCGGTCGCGGATCGCCTCGAGCACGGTCGACGCGGTCCGCAGCGCGGTCACTTCGTGCAGCGCGCCGTCGGCCTTGCCCTTGCCGCGCGGGGTGCGGACGGCGTCGAAGATGTAGGCGTCTGTCATGGGGATCCTCCGGTTTTCGTTTTGGCGCGCCGAGCGCGCGGCTGGGCGCGCTCGGGCGAGGCGTTTCAGGCGCGACCGGCCGACGGCGGTCGGATCGGCCGGTCGCCGGTCTCAGTCGCGCCCGGCGCGCTTCGGTCCCGGCTTCATCGTCGAGCCGGGGTCCGGCGCGCCGTAGTCGGCGATGAAATCGCGATAGGCGGCGTCGAGCTTTTCGGGGTCGGCGATATGGTCCAGGCGCTCGAGGAGCACGGTCAGAAGATAGTTGTTCGACAGGCCGTAGTTCGCGTTCAGCGCGCGCAACCGCGCATAGGCGTCGTCGGTGAGCGCGACCTGGAAGCGCTTCGGCAGGGGCAGGCGTTTCGACATCACACGCTCCGAAATCGCGACGCCGCGCCGACGCGGCCGAGGAGCCGAGCACGCGGGCGCGGCCGAAAGGGGACGCGACCGAAGGGGACGCGACCGACCTCGGGTCAGCAGGCCCGCTCGGGCAAGGGATGGCCGGGCAGCATGTCGTAGGGATGCGCCCAGCCGGGCAGGGCTTTCAGGCGCTCAAGCCACCGCGCGACGGCCGGCGCCGCGCTCGGGTCGACGCCGATTTCGTCGAGAAAGTACAGATAGCCGCAAGCGCTGATGTCCGCGATCGTCGGCCGGTCCGGCGTCGCCAGATAATCCTGGGCGGACAGCCGCGTCTCGAGCACCTGAAGCGCCGATTTCATCCGGGCGCCCAAAAACGCGACGGCGCCCGGATCCCGTTTTTCTTCCGGCAGGAACAGGGTCAGGAACCGATACACCGCCGTGTAGCCGGTCAGCTTGTGATTGTCCCAAAGCATCCAGCGGAGGATTTCGTCCTGCTCGGCGTCGGTGGCGCCGCCATACTGTCCGAACCGCCGCGCCAACGCCGTCAGGATCGCGCCCGATTGAGACATGACCCCGTCGGGCCCCTCCAGAACCGGAACCTCGCCCATCGGGTTCAAGGCGCGGAACTCGGCGCTGCGATGGGCGCCGTTGAAGAAATCGACAAACACGCACTCCCAGTCAGCGCCGACGGCGGTGAGCATCAGCGCCGCTTTGTAAGCGTTCCCAGACTGCGCGAAGCCGTGCAGGCGATACTCGGCCATGCTCTACCTCCCGTTAAGCCGGCGGGTTCCGGCGTCCGACCGGGCTCCTCAGATCCGCCGCGCCCCCGCCGCGCCGCGGCTGACCGCGCCGCCCGCCGCGACGCCCTGTCGCGGCGAGCGCAGTCCGCTTAAAAGGCTTCGGCCGGCAGGCTCATCACGGGATCGCCGCCGGCTTTCACGCGCGCGAGACGCAGGCCGGTCTCGGGCATCAACTTCGTCATGAAGTAACGGCCCGTGATCAGCTTCGCTTCATAGAACGCCCGGTCGTCGGCGCCGGTGGCGAGCGCTTCGCGCGCCACCTTGGCCATCCGGGCCCACATGAACCCGAGACACACGGTCCCGAAGAGGTGCAAAAAGTCGTTCGATCCGGCGATGGCATCGTTCGGCTTTTTCATGCCGACTTGCACGAAATACATCGCCGCTTCCTGAAGGTCCTTCGAGCCTTGCTTCAGAGGCTCGAGAAACTCCGCGTCGAACTCGGCGTCGCCCTTGTTCTCGGCGACGAACTCTTTCACGAGATCGAAGAAGCGGCGAATGGGCTTGCCGCCCTCCTGCGGCAGCTTGCGGCCGACCAGATCCAGCGCCTGAATGCCGTTGGCGCCCTCGTAGATCATCGCGATCCGGGCGTCGCGCACGTACTGGGACATGCCCCATTCTTCGATATAGCCGTGCCCGCCGAACATCTGAAGCGCTTGGCTGGCGTTCTCATAGCCCTTGTCGGTGAGATAGGCTTTCAGCACGGGCGTCAGCAGCGCGATCAGGCCGGCGGCGTCCGCCTTGGCGTCGGGGTCGTTCGCGCGATGCTCGCCGTCGATCAAGGTCGAGCCCCACAGCATGAAGGCGCGGCCGCCCTCGATGAAGGCTTTTTGATCGAGCAGCGAGCGGCGCACGTCGGGATGCACGATGATCGGATCGGCCGCCTTCTCCGGCGCTTCGGCCCCGGTCAGCGCGCGGCCTTGCAGACGGTCTTTCGCGTAAGCCGCGGCGTTCTGGTAGGCGATGGCGGCTTGGGCGAGCCCCTGCATGCCGACCAGAATGCGCGCCTCGTTCATCA
>CAZBIG010000424.1:0-2710 GCA_964491865.1 uncultured Neomegalonema sp.
AGCCGGTGAGCTTGCGCATGGCTTGGCTCATGAGCCGCGCCTGCAGACCGACCTGCGCGTCGCCCATATCGCCTTCGAGTTCGGCCCGCGGTGTCAGAGCGGCCACCGAGTCGACCACCACCACCGACACGGTCCCCGAGCGGACCAGCGTGTCGGCGATCTCCAAGGCCTGTTCGCCGGCGTCCGGCTGCGAGATCAAAAGTTCGTCGACATTGACCCCGAGCTTGCGCGCGTAAACCGGATCAAGCGCGTGTTCGGCGTCGATGAACGCGCAGATCCCGCCGGCTTTTTGCTCTTCGGCGAGCGCGTGCAGCGCAAGGGTGGTTTTGCCCGAGCTTTCCGGACCGAAAATCTCGATGATCCGCCCTTTCGGCAACCCGCCGATCCCCAGCGCGATATCGAGCCCGAGCGACCCGGTTGGGATCGCCTCGATGTCGAGGGCCTCGTTTTGCCCGAGCTTCATGATCGAGCCTTTGCCGAAGCTGCGCTCGATTTGCGCCAGAGCCGACTCCAGCGCCTTCTGCTTATCCATCGCCAACCCCTCTGCTCGACCGCCGCCTCGGCGCGTCCGCGTCCAGCGCGCCCGGCTTCTGCGCCCGGATCGCGCCGCAACCCGCCGCCGCGGAGCCTGCCACGCCGCGCGACCGCCTGTCTATGTGGGGATCAGTGCGGTTAACGGCAGGGGAATGTCAAGAACATTAATCGATCATATGAGAACGCGCGCCAAGCGCGCCAAGCGCGCCAGGCGCGCGCGGACCGCGTGATCCAGGATGTCGATCAACGTCGCGCGCGCGTCAGCGGGCCAGGCGCGCGCGGACCGCGTCGACCAGATCCGCAAGGCTGAACGGCTTTTCCAGAAACCCGTAGTCGGCCGTCAGCGGCGGATCGGCGTCGAAGGCCTCGGCGAAGGCGTCCCGGGCGTAGCCCGACATGAACAGCGTCTTCAGCTCGGGCCGGATCGGCTGCGCCCGGCGCAACAGCGTCGGCCCGTCCATCCGCGGCATCACCACGTCCGACAACAACAGATCGACCGGGCGGTCGGGCTCCTCGAGCAGCGCCAGCGCCGCCTCGCCGCTTTCGGCCTCGACCACCGTGAAGCCGGCGTTGCGCAGCGCGCGGCCGGTCAGGGCGCGGACCGGGTCCTCGTCTTCGACCAGCAGAACGACCGGCGCGCGCGCGGCGGTCGGGGCGTCGAGCGGAACCGGGCGCGCAGGTCGGCGCGGTTCGCGCGATGCGGCGGCCGCGGGCGGCCGCGCCGCCGGCGCGGGCGACGGATCGAGCGGACCGAACAGGCCCTCGAGCAGCGTGCCGCCCTCGCCGGCCTCCGCGTGGTCGGCGGCCGCGGCGGAGGCCTCTTCGGGCGCGGCGGGGGCCCGGGTCGGATCGTGGCGCGGCAGAAAAATGCTGAAGGTCGTGCCCACCCCGACCTCGCTGTCCACGTCGATATAGCCGCCGGTCTGCTTCACGATCCCCCAGACCGTCGACAAGCCCAGGCCCGTGCCCTCGCCCACCCCTTTGGTGGTGAAGAACGGCTCGAAGATCTTCGACAGCGTCTCGGCCGGAATGCCGCAGCCCTGGTCGGCGACGTCGATCCGGACATAATCGCCCGCAGGCATCGCGCTCGGCCCGCGCCCCGAGGGCCGCGCGCGCCGTTCGTTGCGGCTGCGCAGGGTGATCTGCCCGCCCGCATCCTCCTTCATCGCGTCGCGGGCGTTCACCACCAGATTGATCACGGCCTGCTCGAACTGGCCGACATCGAGCCGCACCGGCCAAACGTCTTCGGCGAAATCATGGGTCAGGCGCACCTTCTCGCCGATCAACCGGTTCAACATCAGCGACAGGTCGATCAGCCGCTCGGTCACGTCGGCGGGTTCGAGGCGCAGCGTCTGCTTGCGGCTGAAAGCCAACAGCTGCCGCACCAGGTTCGCGGCGCGATAGGCGTTCTGGTGGATCACCGAGAGGTCTGGAAACTCCGGATCGTCGGGCGCGTGGCGCTGCAGCAGCATTTCGCTGGCGCCGATGATCACGGTCAGCAGGTTGTTGAAGTCGTGCGCCACCCCGCCCGCGAGCTTGCCGACCGCCTCCATCTTCTGGCTCTGGTGGATGCGCTCCTCGAGCGCGCGGCGCTCGGAGGTGTCGATCAGATAGGCCAGCAGCAGCGCGCCCTTCGCGGTCTCGATGCGCGAGAGGTAGACCTCGGCCGTGCGCGGCCCCGGCGCGGCGTCGGCGTCGGCTTCGCGCTCCGCGGCCGGGTCGCGCTCGATCAGCCGGGTCTCGAAGGCCGGGCCGTCGACCAGCTCGCCTTGCGCGGCGGCGGCGATGCGACGGATCGCGTCGGCGCGGTCCTCGCCGGCGATCCAGCTCGAGAGTGGACGGCCGACCAGCGCGTCGGCCGTGTCCGCGGTCTCGCCGTCCGCTGCGCCCATCCGGGCTCCGGCGCGGCCCGTCAGCAGGCGCTCGGCGGCGGCGTTCACCCGGAGCAGGCGGCCGTCGGGGGCGAGCGCCGCCACGCCGATCGGCGAGTCCTCGAACAGGCGCACGCTGCGCAGGGCGTCGAAGGCGCTCAGCAGCCGGTCGGAGGACAGCGGCAGGCCGAGCCCGCCGCCGACCTCCGCCAGATTGCCGAGCGGCTCCGGACCCGCTTCGGCCACCAGCACCAGGCCGGCGGCGTCGCCGTCGGCCAGCGCCACCGCCGAGACCAGGCGGCGCC
>CAZBIG010000425.1:0-2702 GCA_964491865.1 uncultured Neomegalonema sp.
GGACGCCAGGTCCATGCCCATGATGGTCGCGCCCGGCTAGAAGGTCGCCAGCATCACCGCCTGGTTGGCCTGAGCCCCCGAATGCGGCTGCACGTTGGCGAACGCGCAGTTGAACAGCTGCTTGGCGCGGTCGATCGCGAGCTGCTCGGCCACGTCGACATGCTGGCAGCCGGCGTAATAGCGCTTCCCGGGGTAGCCTTCGGCGTATTTGTTCGTCATCACCGAGCCTTGCGCCTCGAGCACGGCGCGGCTGACGATGTTTTCCGAGGCGATCAGTTCGATCTCTTCGCGCTGACGGCCGAGCTCGTCCTGGATCGACGCCGCGATCGCGGGGTCCACCGCGGCCAGGTCCGCCGAGAAAAAGCCAGGGTGCGCGTCGCTGATGGGCGCGGGGGTCTTGATGTCGGCATCCGCCATCGCCGGGATCCTCCAGGAAAAATGTGATCTTTCGTATTCATGCCGCGGTCATCCGGACGGAGCGTCTCGGGGGACGCGCCTCCGGTCGCCGCCGCGACCCCCGCGTCGCACCCTGGGACGCGCGCGCCGTGCGTCGGCCGCAGTCTTGCTTTTTTGGGCGAGACCGCCTTTGCCGGTAAATAGCGTTTTGCCAGTCTGGTCCAGGATTTGAGCGGCGCGGCGGCGGATCTGGCGGCGACGACGAGCCCGCCGCGGACCGCTCGAAGACGGTCGCAGGCCCCAGGGCGGCGCCGCGGTCGATCTCGGGTGAACCCGCGCGCGGCCGGTCGGCGCGGTGAAATATGAAAGAGCGCGGCATGCCCGACGATCCTTCGGCCCTCTCGCGCGGCGACGCGACCGCGGGCCGCCAGAACGCGCCGGCCTGGCCGCCGCCGGGCGGGACGCCGTTCGCCATCGGCTTCGTGGCCAGCGACGCGCCGAGCGCGCAAGAGGCGCTCGAGCGGCTGTCGGCGCGCTATCCCTCGGTCGCGCTCGACCGCGCCGACGTCGTGGTGGCGCTCGGCGGCGACGGGCTGATGCTTCAGACGCTGCACCAGCAACTGGGCCCCGGCGGCGCGCCGGTCTACGGCATGAACCGCGGCTCGCTCGGCTTTTTGCTGAACGACTACGCCGAAGACGCGCTGATCGAGCGGCTGCGCGCCGCCGAGCCCACCACGGTCACGCCCCTGCGCATGCGCGCCGAGACGGTCGACGGCGGCGTGCGCGACGCGCTGGCGATCAACGAAGTGTCGCTCCTGCGCGAGACCCGTCAGGCGGCCAAACTGCGCATCCTGGTCGACGGCAAAGAGCGGCTGGCGGAAATGATCTGCGACGGGGCGCTGGTGTCGACGCCGGCGGGCAGCACCGCCTACAACCTGTCGGCGCACGGGCCGATCCTGCCGATCACCGCCGAGCTGCTCGCGCTGACCCCGATCTCGGCCTTTCGCCCGCGACGCTGGCGCGGCGCCTTGCTGCCGATCACGGCCAAGGTGCGGTTCGAGGCGCTCGAGGCGGTGAAACGTCCGGTTTCGGCGGTCGCCGACTTTCACGAGATCCGCGACGTTCGGGCGGTCGACGTGGTCTCGGCGCCGGATCAGGCGCTGACCTTGTTGTTCGATCCGGACCATTCGCTCGAGGAGCGCCTGATCCGCGAGCAGTTCCTCTCCTGACCGCGCCGCCCGTAAATACGGCGAATTTGAGCGATTTTTCAGGCGGTTAACGACAGAGTTTGAACGCCCGTTTACGGCTTGCCCCGCACTCTCGCCGACGGACGAGACCAAAGGCGGACGGCGCGGGGCGACCCCGGCGCCGGCGTGGAGGGCGAGCGGGTGCAGGCGATCGAAATCAACGCGTCGAACGGCGCGGCCGAGCCTCGGTTTTTCTCGGCGAGCCATTGGCGGGCGCTCGACCAGGTGACCGCGGCGCTGGCCGACGGCGAGGCGCTGTCGGTGGTGGTCGGCCCAGGCGAGGCGGCGCTCGATCGGCTGGCGGCCGCGGTGGTCGAGGCCGCGCCGGCTTCGGTGCGGACCTTGGAGTTGACGGCGACCGGCGCCGAGGGGCCGCGCGACGCGCTGTCGGCGTTGGCCGCGGCCTTGGGCGTGGCGGCCTCGCCGCAGGACGGGTCCGGCGCGGCGCTTGTCGCGGCGATCGCCGAGCGGCTTGCGCGATTGGCGTCTCGCGGGCTCCGCGTCGCCGTCCTGGTGGCCGAGGCCGGGCGCCTGACGCCCGAGGCGCTGACGCCCTTGCTCGCGCTCGCGGCGCGCGAGGGCGACGCCGAGGCGGGCGCGGGCGGCCTGTTGCTGGCGCTGTTCGGCGACGCGGCCTTGCCGTCGGCGCTGGCCGCCGCCTCGGGCGATCCCGAGGCCGCGCCGACGCCGATCGCGGTGCGCTTCGCCACCCGAGACGAAACCCGCGTCTTGACGCGGCGCGCGCTCAAGGCGCACGGGCTCACGGCCGACGACGCGGCCTTGGCGGCGGTCTACGACGAAACGCTGGGCGCGCCCGCCTTGCTGTCGGAACTGATCGACGCCGTGCTCACGGCCCGAGGCGAGCGGCGCGCCGACGGGGACGCGATCGCCGCCGACGACGTCGTTCGCGCCTCGGACGCCCGCGGGCTGGCGGACCGCGCGGCCGCCCACAGCGCCGCGGCGCGGGCAGCCGAAGCCGAGCTTCGCGCGCTGACCGACGGGCTCGACGCGCGGACCGCGCCCGACTTCAAGCCCGCCGCGCGTTCCCGGCCGACGCGC
>CAZBIG010000426.1:0-2688 GCA_964491865.1 uncultured Neomegalonema sp.
GCGGCGGCCGGGCTGGCCGCGGCCGCCCCCGCCTTGTCGCAAGCGCAGCCCGCGGTCGAGCGCCTCGCCGGGCATGGCGGCCCCGTCAAGGGCGTCGCCGCGGCGCATGGCTTTGCGCTGACGGCCAGCTTCGACAACGCCGTCGGCCTCTGGCGGCTCTCGGACGGCGCGCAGCTGCGCCGGCTCGAGGGGCATGAGGCGGCGGTGACCAACGCCGCCTTTGCGGCGCCGAACCGCGCGGTGTCGGCGAGCGACGATTTCAGCGCGATCCTCTGGGATCTCGAGACCGGCGCGGCGCTGCGCCGGTTCGTGGGACACCGGGGCAAAGTTCAGGGCGTGGCCGCGTCGCCGGACGCGCGGCGCATCGCGACCGCCAGCTGGGACGGCTCGATCGGGCTGTGGTCGGCCGATCAAGACGCCGCGCTCGGCTTTCTGAAAGGCCACCAAGGGGCCGTGAACGCGGTGGCCTTCGCCGACGACGGCGCGCGCCTGATCTCGGCGGCGGCGGACGGCACGGTCCGCCTGTGGGATGTCGGCGCCCGGCGAGAGATCCGCGTGGCGGCGAAGCACGGCTTCGGCGTCAACGTGTTGGCGGTCAATGAAGCGGCGGGGTGGCTGGCGTACGGCGCGGCGGACGGGGTGGTCCGGGTGATCGACCTCGAGACCGGCGCGGAGCTCGCGGCCCTGACCGGCGACCGTCGCCCGATCCTGGCCTTGACCCTCAGCCCGGACGGCGCGCGGTTGGCGTATGGCGACGGCGAGGGCTATCTCAGCGTCGCCTCGGTCGCCGGTCCGCCGGCCGCTTGGACCGTCGAGCGGGAGTTCCGCGCCGCCCGCCGCGGGCCGGTCTGGGCGTTGGCCTTTACGGGCGACGGCCGCGTTTTGGCCGCCGGCCTCGACGATTTCGCCGCGCTCTGGCCGGTCGACCAAGCGCCCGCGACCGCGCCCTTCGCCGCCGCCGAGCGGCGGTTCCAGGTCGACCCGGAAACGGTGTCGAACGGCGAGCGCCAGTTCGCGCGCAAATGTTCGGTCTGTCACACGCTGACGCCGGACGGCGGATTGCGCGCCGGCCCGACGCTGTGGGCGGTGTTCGGCCGCAAGGCGGGCGGTCTTCCCGGCTACGCCTACTCCCCCGCCTTGGCCGGGTCTGATATCGTCTGGACGGCCGAGACCCTGGACAAACTGTTCGATATCGGCCCGGCGCACTATACGCCCGGCTCGAAAATGCCGATGCAGCGGATCCGCAAGTCCGAGGACCGCGCGGATCTGATCGCGTACCTTCAAGCGGCCACGGCGCCGACGGAGCAGGGCCTCGGGCCGATCGAGTGACGCCGCGCCCGACGGCGCCGGGCGAAAACCAGGAGACGAAGACGTGAAGCCTTTTTTGTTGTCCCTCGCGGCGATCGCGCTGATCTCCGTGGCCGCCGGCATGACGCTGAACGCGCTCGACCGGTCCTCGTCCAACGTCTACAGCACCCCGGACGTGCGTCTGAATTGACGGCGGCGGCGGCGGGTCCGGATCGGCGTCACAGCCCGCGCGTTTGCGCTTGACGCCATGTCGGGCCGTCGATACCACCCCGGCACTGCGCAGCGCTCACGGCGCGCGCCTCTGCGGTTGTAGCTCAGTTGGTTAGAGTGCCGGCCTGTCACGCCGGAGGTCGCGGGTTCGAGCCCCGTCAACCGCGCCATTTACCCAATGATTTCCGGGTCTTCGGCCCTCACGCCGCGCGCGTCTGCCCGTGGGGCGCTGTCGCAGCGCCTGTCCGCGACTTTCCGACCGCTGGCCGCCGTGGTACGCGACCCCATCTGCTTTGCGGACCGGTCGCCAAGGCCGGTCGACTGTTGTCGGAGACGCGATCCATGACGGCGCTCTTGGCCGAATATCAGCCGATCCTCATTTTCCTCGGGCTCGCGCTCGGGTTGGGTTTGGTGTTCATGCTGGCCGCCGCGGTCGTGGCCGTCAGCCGCCCCGATCCCGAGAAGAATTCGGCCTATGAGTGCGGCTTCAACGCGTTCGACGACGCGCGCATGAAATTCGACGTCCGGTTCTATCTGGTCTCAATTCTGTTCATCATCTTCGATCTGGAAGTCGCGTTCCTGTTTCCGTGGGCGGTCGCTTTCCACGAAATCAGCGACTACGGCTTCTGGTCGATGATCGTGTTCTTGGGCGTGCTGACAGTCGGCTTCATCTACGAATGGAAAAAGGGAGCCCTCGAATGGGATTGACCGCCCACGCCCGCTTGAACCCCCCCGGCGCGATCGCCGCCGGAGCGGATCGGGAAGTCGACACCCGCGCGTTGTCGAACGCGCTGGCCGACAAGGGGTTTCTGGTCACGACGGCCGACGACCTGATCAACTGGGCGCGCACCGGCTCGCTGATGTGGATGACCTTCGGCCTCGCTTGCTGCGCGGTCGAGATGATGCAGGCTTCGATGCCCCGCTACGATCTAGAGCGGTTCGGCTTCGCCCCGCGCGCCAGCCCGCGCCAGTCGGACGTGATGATCGTCGCCGGCACCCTGACCAACAAAATGGCCCCGGCGCTGCGCAAAGTGTACGATCAGATGCCCGAGCCGCGCTACGTGATCTCGATGGGGTCGTGCGCCAACGGCGGCGGCTATTACCACTACAGCTATTCGGTGGTGCGGGGCTGCGACCGGGTCGTGCCGGTGGACATCTACGTGCCGGGCT
>CAZBIG010000427.1:0-2677 GCA_964491865.1 uncultured Neomegalonema sp.
GCGGCGAGGCCGAGACCAAAGGCGAGCCACCCCGGCGCGCCCGCCACCCGCGCGCCCGCCGTCAGCGCTATCATCCCCGCGCCGGCCAGCAGACGCGGCCGCAGGCTGGACGCGGAGGCGGGCGATCGGTTCGGGTCGATGGGCTCGGCCCGCGGCCCGACGCTGTGCGGACCGCCGAACGCCTCCGCCCGCGCGCCGCCCGCGCTCGGCGACGGGCGCGTCGACGGGGTCGCTGCGGACGGTTCGGGGCGCGCGGCGGGGTCGTCTTGCGTCACGGGGCGCGGTCCTTCCAAATTCAGGGGCGGCGCACCGGCACGCCATAGCCGAGCGCGGCGCGGTTGGCCAGCGCGGCCCGTCTCGGGCGCGGGCCCCGGCGTCAGGGTCAGCGTCAGCGTCAGCGTCGGCGTCGGCATCTGCGTCAGGGTCTGCGGCGGCGCCGAAGCGCGCCGGGTCGGGCCTGCGCCGCCTGTCCGGACCTCGCCGCCCGGCGCCGTGACGAAGTTCGTCAACCTCGAGCGTGATAGGCTGCGCCCATGCACGACGCGACCCCCGAGCCTGCGCGCTCCGACAGCGACGGTTCCCCGCCCGCGGCGGCGGCTGAGGCGGGGTTCCCCTGTCCGAGCTGCGGGGCGGATCTCGCCTTCGACGCCGAGGCGGGCGCCCTGGCCTGTCGGCATTGCGGGCATCGCCGGGCGGTCGCCACCGACGCGCCGTCGCCCGCCGAGCGCGATTATCGCGCCGCCGCGGCGGCCGGAGCGGCCGCGCACCCGGCCGTCTCGGCGCGCGAAGCGCGCTGCGCCAGCTGCGGCGCCGCGATCGGCTTCGAGCCCGGGATCGAGGCGCAGCCCTGCCCGTTCTGCGCCGGCCCGCTGACGCTCGCCCCGGACCCGCGCCGACGGTTCGCGCCGGACGGGGTGCTGCCTTTCGCGGTCTCCGAGCGCGCCGCGCGCCAGGCGCTGGCGGACTGGCTCGACGGCCTGTGGTTCGCGCCCGGCGATCTCGGCGCCTACGCTCGCGCCGGCCGGCGGCTGTCGGGCGTGTATCTGCCGTTCTGGACCTTCGACGCGGACGCCGAGGCCGACTACGCCGGGGCGCGCGGCGACGCCTACACGGTGTACGAAACCCGCACCCGGTTCGTGGACGGCGAAGCGGTCCGCAAACGGACGCCGGTGAGAAAGATGCGCTGGACCCCGGTCGCGGGCCGCGTGCGCAAGCGGTTCGACGACGTGCTGGCGGCCGCCAGCCGCACCCTGCCCGAGCGCTTCGCCGACCGCCTCGGCGGCCTGAACGGGGGCTGGGACCTCGCGGCGCTCGCGCCGTTCCAGCCCGACTATCTGGCGGGCTATCGGGCCGAAGGCTACGGGGTCGATCTCGAAGAGGGCTTCGCCGAGGCGCAAGCGACGATGGCGGCGACGCTGCGGCGGGCGGCTCGGTTCGACATCGGCGGCGACGCCCAGACCATCCACCGCCTCGAGGCGCGATATCGCGACGTGACCTTCAAGCTGGCGCTGCTGCCGATCTGGATCGCGGCCTATCGCTACCGCGGACGGACCTATCGCTTCGTCGTGAACGGCCGCACCGGCGCCGTCGTCGGCGACCGTCCTTACGCCTGGTGGAAACTCGCTCTGGCCGGGATCGGCGGCGCCCTGGCGGCGGCGCTGCTGATTTTCGCGCTGGTCGCGCTCGACGCCGCCTGAGCCCGGACGCCGCGCGGAGATCGGCCGCCGCAGGGCGCGCCAAGTCGGCGGACGGGCCTTTCGGGGCGCGGGGCTGGCGGCGGGCGGCGCGCCGGGGCATCACGGCGGGCGTCCCCCCTGCTCACTCCGGTCGAGGTCCGCCCATGCTCCGCGCCGTCGCGCTTTTGCTCACCCTGCAGCTGGTCGGCGAGGCGCTCGCCGACGCGTTCGCCGCGCCCCTGCCCGGCCCCGTGATCGGCATGGCGCTGCTGCTCGCGGGCCTCGCCCTCGCCGGCGGCCCGTCCCCGACGCTCGACAGCGCGAGCCGAGGCCTTCTCGATAATCTCGGCCTGTTGTTCGTGCCGGCCGGGGTCGGCGTGTCGCTGCATCTCGGCCGCGCCGCCGAGGAGGCTTGGGCGATCGCCGCCGCGGTGGTGGTCGCGACGCTTGCGACCGTGGTCGCGACCGCCTGGGCCTTCGTCGCGCTCGATCGTCTGGCGCGGTCGACGCGCGGCGCGCCGACCTCGGAGCGCCGCGATGGATGAGCCGCTGCTCCGACTGTGGTCGTTCCTGTCGGCGCATCCGCTGTCGGGGCTGACCGCGACGCTGCTGGCCTATGTCGCCGCGCAATGGCTGTGGGAGGCGTGCGGGCGGCCGCCTCTGCTGAACCCGGTGCTGATCGCGATCGTGACGCTCGCCGCCGGGCTGCGGCTGCTCGAGATCCCCTACCCGGCGTATTTCGACGGGGCCCAATTCATCCATGTGATGCTCGGGCCGGCCACGGTGGCGCTGGCGGTTCCGCTCTATCGCGCGGCGGCGCGGATCCGGGCGGCCGCGCTGCCGGTGGCGGGCGCGTTGCTGTTCGGCGCGGCCTTCGCCGCCGCCAGCGCCGTCGGGGCCGCCTGGGCGCTCGGGGCCAGCCGAGAGACGCTGGCCTCGCTCGCGCCGAAATCGGCCACCACGCCGGTCGCCATGGGCGTCGCCGAAAGCCTGGGCGGCTT
>CAZBIG010000428.1:0-2674 GCA_964491865.1 uncultured Neomegalonema sp.
CCGACCATCATCGAGACCTCGACCGAGAAGAAGCTCGCGGGAGAGCAAGTCGCGATCGGCGACGTCTGCTTCAAACGGCACGGCGTGTTCGCCATGGAGCTGGGTGGGCCGGAGGTCGGCCGCGGTTGCGGCGGGCGCGGGATCATCCACGGCTTCGAGCTCTTGGAGAAGCTCGGCTTTCACGATTGGGATTTCGACTTCGTCCTGCTCGACTTTTTGGGCGACGTGGTTTGCGGCGGTTTCGGCCTGCCGATCGCGCGCGACATGTGTCAAAAAGTGATTGTGGTCGGGTCGAACGATCTTCAGTCGCTTTATGTGGCGAACAACGTTTGCTCGGCGGTCGAATACTTCCGGAAATTGGGCGGCAACGTCGGCGTCGCCGGCATGGTGGTCAATAAAGACGACGGCACGGGCGAAGCCGCGGCCTTCGCGAACGCGGTGGGCGTGCCTGTGCTCGCCTCGATCCCGCAGGACGAGGATCTGCGCCGGAAATCCGCCAACTACCAGATCGTCGGCGCGCCGGGCGGGCGCTGGGGGCCGCTGTTCGAGGAGCTCGCCGGCAACGTCGCCGCCGCGCCGCCGCAGCGCCCGACCCCGCTCAGCCAAGACGGTCTGCTCGGCCTGTTCAGCCCCGAAGACACCGGGGCCGGCTTCCAGCTCGAGCCGGCGACCCTCGAAGAGATGTGCGCGGCGTCGGCGCTCGAGAAGAAGTCGCTGGAAGTGGTCTACGACGATGTCTGAGGATCTGCGCCATTCCGCCTCGGAGCACGGCCTCGCCGATCTGGCGGACCGCGCGACCGAACTCGTCTATGACGCGGCGGCCGAGACGCCGATCGCCTTCGACGAGACCGGCCCGACCCTGCGGGTCGACGCCAGCGTCGAGGCGACCGCCGGCGCAGCGGCGCTCGAGCCGGTCGGCTGCCACGCCGGCGCCGAAAAAATGCGCGCCGAAGCCGAGGCCTCGGGCGCGGCGGCGCTGCTCGCGCGCTACGCCGAAGACTATCCCGCCGGGCCCCATGATCAGCCCCAAAGCATGTGCCCAGCCTTCGGCTCTCTGCGCGTCGGGCTGCGGATGAAGCGCACGGCGACGGTGCTGTCGGGCTCGGCCTGTTGCGTCTACGGCCTGACCTTCGTCTCGCATTTCTACGGCGCGCGCCGCACGGTCGGCTATGTGCCGTTCAGCTCCGAGACGCTGGTCACGGGCAAGCTGTTCGAAGACATCCGCGACGCGGTGCGCGAGCTGGCCGACCCCGCGCTCTACGACGCGGTGGTCGTGACCAATCTGTGCGTGCCGACGGCCTCGGGCGTGCCGTTGCGGCTGCTGCCCGAGCAGATCGACGGCGTGCGGATCATCGGCATCGACGTGCCCGGCTTCGGCGTGCCGACCCACGCCGAAGCGAAGGACATCCTGGCGGGCGCGATGCTCGACTACGCCCGGCGCGAGATCGAAGCCGGCCCGGTCGCCGCGCCGCGCGCGCCGCGGGACGGACGCCCGACGGTGACGCTGCTCGGGGAAATGTTCCCCGCCGACCCGATCGGCGTCGACCGTCTGCTGGCGCCGATGGGCCTGGCCGCGGGGCCGGTGGTCCCGACCCGCGAATGGCGCGAACTCTACGGCGCGCTCGACTGCGCCGCGGTCGCCGCCATCCACCCGTTCTACGCCGCGTCGGTCCGCGTGTTCGAAGCCGCGGGGCGCCCGGTCGCGGGCTCGGCCCCGGTCGGCGTCGACGGGACCGCGGACTGGCTCGCCGCCATCGCCGCCGCCGCCGGCGTCTCGGCGAGCGCGATCGCGGCGGCGCAGAACGCCGCGATCCCGGCGATCCGCGGCGCGCTGTCGGCCTCGCCGGTGCGCGGTCGCGTCACCGTGTCGGGCTATGAGGGCTCGGAGCTGCTGGTCGCGCGTCTGCTGATCGAGAGCGGCGCCGAGGTGCCCTATGTCGGCACCGCGTGCCCGAAGACCCGCTGGTCCGAGGCCGACCGCGACTGGCTCGAGGCCAGGGGCGCGACGGTGCGCTTCCGGGCCTCGCTCGAAGACGATCTGGCGGCCTTCGAAGCGCTCGCGCCCGACCTCGCGATCGGCACCACGCCGGTGGTGCAGAAGGCCAAAGAGAAGGGCGTGCCGGCGCTGTACTTCACCAACCTGATTTCGGCTCGGCCGCTGATGGGGCCGGCCGGCGCGGGCGCGCTCGCCCAGGTGGTGAACGCCGCCATCGCCGGCAAAGCGCGCTTCGACGCCATGACGGCGTTTTTCGAGGGCGTCGGGACCGGCCCGGCCGCCGGCGTCTGGCAAGAGACGCCGCGGGACGCGCCCGAGTTCAAGGCCCGCTACGCCAAACGCCTCGCCGCGCAGCGCAAGGCCCAAGAAGCGGTGGGAGGCTGAGATGCTCGTCCTCGATCATGACCGCGCCGGCGGCTATTGGGGCGCAGCCTACGCTTTTTCGGCGATCAAGGGCCTGCAAGTGGTGATCGACGGCCCGGTGGGCTGCGAGAACCTGCCCGTCACCAGCGTGCTGCACTACACCGACGCGCTGCCGCCGCATGAGCTGCCGATCGTCGTCACGGGTCTCGGCGAAGAGGAGCTCGGCCGCGAGGGCGCGGAGGTGGCCATGATGCGCGCCTGGGGCGCGCTCGATCCGGACCTGCCGGCGGTGGTGGTGACGGGCTCGATCGCCGA
>CAZBIG010000429.1:0-2671 GCA_964491865.1 uncultured Neomegalonema sp.
TTCAGGGACGGTTCAGGGACGGTTCAGGGACGGTTCAGGGACGGTTCAGGGACGGCTCGGTGCGGCTCAGGACGGCTCAGTGCGGCTAAGCACCGCCTCGGGGCGGTCTGGGGACGGCGCTCGGAGGGTGCGGGGGCGGCCCGCGGCCGCGTCGCGCGGCGATCAGGGAGATGGGAATGCGCGCTCGAAACTTAGCGGCGGCGGCGGCCGCCGGGCGTCGACGACTTGCGCTGGCGGTTCGGACGGCGGCGACGGCGGCGGCGCTCGGCGGGGCGGCGGGCGGCGCGGCGACCGCGCATAGCGACGACGTCGCCGCGAGCTGCGCCGATCCGGGCGCGGCCTGCGGCGCCTTGGTCGCGCCGGCCTGTCTGCAAAGCGTCGGCGCGGGCGCCCTGCCGGCCGGATCGGCCGTCGTCGGCGCGCCGCCGGGCTGCGACCAGCAGATCGAGGCCTATCGCGGCTGCCTCGAGGACGTGGCGACGCGCTGCGGCGGCCCCAGCGCGGACCCGCACGGCGAAGACGCGCTGGCGGCGCTCGCGACGCAGCCTCAGGTCACCCCGATGATGGCGACCGAATGCTATCAGCCCGTGTTTCGCCAAGCGATGTGCCGAGGCGCGCCCGCCTATCTGCGCGTCATGGTGGCCGATCTGGCGAGCCAGCCGGACTTTTTTCGCGACGCGTCGCTGGAATTGGTCGCGGTGGAGGCCGGACGCGCGGTTCCGCTCGCCGATCTGACGCCGTCGATCGACAAGGCGGCGGTGCAGACCGCCGAGGCGGGAACGCCGCTCGACGCCGCGCCGCCGTTGGCCGCGTTTTGCTTGGGCTTCACCGCCGCCGGAGAGCGCCGCGCCCAGCTGCAGATCTTTCGCGCCGCCTCGATGGTTCCGGCCGAGGCCGCGCGCCAGATGGGGCAGCGCCTGTTCGAGCTGAAGCCGGTCTCGGCCGTCGAACCCTACGATCCCGCGGCCGAAAGCTGCGCGGCGGCGGTCGCGCGGGTCGCGACGGCGCGCGGTCTCTAGCCGCGGCCGCGCTGGACGCCCTGCGAGGCCCCTGATAGAGCGCCGCGCATGAGAGAGCGCCGGCGCATAGATCCGCGAATTACAAGCCCGGCCGCCTGACGCCGTCGACCCGAGCGCGCCGCCGCGGCGCGCCGGACCGCGGCGCGGAGCGGACCGGGCCTGTTCGTCGTCTCTGTTTTCGACCCGACCGCCCCGCGCCCTTGTCGTCCACGACCCTCGCCGGGCGGCGCCATTCGAGGGATCCCGCTCATGTGCGCCCAAGACGCGTCCGAGACCGCTTCCAAAACCGCTTCCGACACCGCCGACGACGCGAAACGCGACTATCGCGACACGATCTTCTTGCCCGAGACCGATTTTCCGATGCGCGCCGGTCTGCCGAGCCGAGAGCCCGACTGGCTGGCGCGCTGGGCCGAGATGGATCTGTACGCGCGCCAACGGACCGCAAGCGAAGGCCGCCCTCGCTACGAGCTGCATGACGGCCCGCCCTACGCCAACGGCCACCTGCATATCGGGCACGCGCTCAACAAGATCTTGAAAGACGTCGTCGTGCGCTCGCGTCAAATGCTCGGCTACGACAGCCGCTACGTGCCCGGCTGGGACTGTCACGGCCTGCCGATCGAGTGGAAAATCGAAGAGCAGTACCGGGCGAAAGGCAAAGACAAAGACCAGGTTCCGATCAACGACTTCCGCCAGGAGTGCCGGAACTTCGCCGAAGGCTGGATCGAGGTGCAGCGCGAGGAGTTCAAACGCCTCGGCGTCGGCGGCGACTGGGCGCGCCCCTACACCACGATGGCGTTCCGCGCCGAGGCGATCATCGCGCGCGAATTCATGAAGTTCGTGATGAACGGCGCGCTCTACCGCGGCTCGAAGCCCGTGATGTGGAGCCCGATCGAGAAAACCGCGCTCGCCGAGGCCGAGGTCGAGTATCACGAGCATGAGAGCCACACGATCTGGGTGCGGTTCCCCGTCGTCGGATTTAGCGGCCCCGCCGATAAGGACGTCTACACGAATAAGCCCACCAGCGTCGTGATCTGGACCACCACGCCCTGGACCATCCCGCAAAACCGGGCGGTCTGCTTCGGGCCCGAGATCGCCTACGGCCTTTACGAAGTGGTCGGCCGGCCTAAGGAGTGCTGGGCCGAGATCGGCGAGCGCCTGATCCTCGCCGACAGCCTCGCCGAGCAGAGCCTCAACAAGGGGCGTCTGGTGAACGGCGAGACCGAGATGTACCGCCGCCTCTGCGACGTCTCGGCCGACGATCTGGCCGCCATGGTCTGCGCCCACCCGCTGCGGGGCCGCGCGGAGAATGGCGAATGGGACTATGACGTGCCCATGCTGCCGGGAGACCATGTGACCGACGAGGCCGGCACCGGTTTTGTCCACACCGCGCCCAGCCACGGGGCCGACGACTTCGAGGTCGGGGTGAAACACGGGCTGCCGATGACGTTCAACATCGGCGAGGCCGGCGAGTTTCGCGCGGATCTGCCCTTTTTCGGCGGCCTGCACATCCTCGACCGCAAGGGCAAAGAAGGCAAAGCCAACAAGGCCGTCATCGATAAATTGGTGGAGGTCGGCGCTCTGCTCGCGCGGGGGCGGCTGAAGCACTCCTACCCGCACTCGTGGCGGTCGAAGGCGCCGCTGATCTTCCGCAA
>CAZBIG010000430.1:0-2665 GCA_964491865.1 uncultured Neomegalonema sp.
TAGCCCGCCCGGCGCCCGCCTTCTCGCGGCGGCGACGGCCGCTCGGCGGGCCGCTCGGTCGGCCGCGTTTGGCGCTGGGCGCGGCGATCGCCGCGGCGGCGGCGCATTGGGCGCTCGCCCGGATCGGCGGCGTCGCGGCGCTGGTCTATCTGCCCGAGGACCTCGCCGCGGGCCGGACCGATTTCGCAACCGCGCTGACGGCGTTGGCGCCACCGTTTCTGATCGGCGCGGCCGGCCTGTGGCTGGTGGCGCGGCGCGGGCCCGCGACCGCTCCCCAAAAGTCGCAAACCGACAGGGCGCGGTTCGAGGCGCCGCGGCCCGCCGATGCGCGTCGCGCCGCCGAGGCCCTCCGCCGGGCCCGACCTGGACTGGCCGAAAGCGCCGAGCCGAAATCGACGCCGACGGGCTGCTTGCGGCTGGTCTTGATCGGCGCGCTGCTGCTGTGGATCGCGCTTTGGTCGGTCGGCCTGTGGGGCGCCGCCCAGGCCTTTCTGCGCGCGACCGCCGCGCCGACGGGCTGGGCCGACGCGGCCGGCCTCGGCCTTTGGCTCGCAGTCGCCGGCGCGGCGTGGCTGGTCGCGGCGGCGGTCCTCGGGCGCTTGCTCCGCGGCTGACGCGCGCGGCGCGCCCGCCCCGGCGACGCCGCGAAAATCGACTTGGGCGATACTAGATCTAGATTGGCGCCGTCCGATCGGCTACGCATCTAGTATGTTAGATGATGTCCCTTCCCCGCCCCTGTTTCTCGACATCGCGCAATCGGTGATGGGACGGCGCTGGGTGGCGCGCGACCCCGCCGCCGAACGGCGCGGCCTGGCGATCGCCCAAACCCACGGCCTGCCCGAGATCGTCGGCCGCGTCCTCGGGGCCCGCGGCGTGCCGATCGAGGAAGCGGGCGCCTTCCTGGCGCCGACGCTGCGCGATCTGATGCCCGATCCGCACCGGCTGACCGACATGGGCCCCGCCGCCGAGCGCCTGGCGCACGCCGCGCTCAACCGCGAGCGGGTGGCGGTGTTCGGCGATTACGACGTCGACGGCGCGGCCTCGGCGGCGCTGCTGATCCGATGGCTGCGCGCTTTCGGGATCGAAGCCGCCCTCTACATCCCCGACCGCATCGACGAAGGCTACGGCCCCAACGAAGCGGCGATGACCAAGCTCGGCCAAGCCCATGATCTGTTGATCGCCGTCGACTGCGGCACGCTCGCTTTCGAGCCCATCGCGGCGGCGGGCGGGCCCGGGGCCGAGGTGATCGTCGCCGACCACCATTTGGCCGGCGAGACCGTCCCCGACTGCGCCGCGGTGGTGAACCCCAACCGCAACGACGACGACAGCGGGCTCGGCTATTTGTGCGCCGCGGGCGTCGTCTTCCTGCTGCTGATCGCGACCCAGAGGCGGCTGCGTCTGGCCGGCGCGTTCGGCCAGACGGCCGAACCCGATTTGATGGGCATGCTCGATCTCGTCGCGCTCGCCACCGTCGCCGACGTCGCCCCGCTGGTGGGCTTGAACCGCGCTCTGGTGCGCCAGGGCCTGAAGGTGATGGCCCGGCGCCGGACCGTCGGGCTGCGAGCGCTCGCCGACGTCGCCCGGCTCACGACGGCCCCGACCGCCTATCACCTCGGCTACGTTCTCGGGCCGCGGGTGAACGCCGGCGGGCGAGTCGGCAAGGCCGATCTCGGCGCCCGGCTGTTGACCACCGACGATCTCGCCGAAGCCGAGGCTCTGGCGGAGCGGCTGGACGCCCATAATGTCGAGCGCCGCGCCATCGAAGCGGCCGTGCTCGACGCCGCGATCGAGCAGATCGAAGCGCGCGCCGACGGGCCGAGCGCGCCGCTGATCTGGGCCGCCGCGCCGGGCTGGCATCCGGGCGTCGTCGGCATCGTCGCCTCGCGCCTGAAGGAGAAGTACAACCGCCCCGCTTTGGTGATCGGGTTCGACGAAGCGGGCGTCGGCAAGGGGTCGGGGCGTTCGGTCGAAGGCGTCGATCTCGGTCGCGCCGTCGCGACCTGCGCGCGCGAGAAGCTGTTTCTGAAGGGCGGCGGACACAAGATGGCGGCGGGCGTGACCGCGTCGGCGGCGGCGCTGCCCGAAGCGCTCGACCGCCTATCCGGGCTGCTCGCCGCGCAAGGCGCCGGGGCCCTCGGGCCGCGAGACTTGCGCTTCGACGGCGCGCTCGCGCCCTCGGGCGCGACCATCGAGCTGGTCGAAACGCTCGAGACCGCGGGGCCGTTCGGACCGTCGAACCCGGCGCCTCGGTTCGCGATCCCGAGCGCGAAGATTTCATGGGCGAAACCCGCCGGCGCGTCGCATCTGCGCTTCACCGCGACGGACGGGGCCGGGGGACGGCTCGACGCCATCGCGTTCGGGGCCTTCGACGGGCCGCTCGGCGCGTTTCTCTCCGACCGGCAGGGCGCGCCGACCCACCTGGCCGGACGGATCGAAATCGACGACTGGGGCGGTCGGCGTCGCGCCAAATTACGGGTCGAAGACGCCGCGGCGCCCGCCCGCTAAGCGCAAGAACAAGCGCAGAAACGGGCGCAAGACCGGCCGCGCCTCTGGCGGGCGCGATCGGCGCGAGAAAGCGCTTGAACCGCGCCGCCGCACCCCATATCACCCCGTGACGCGAACGCTGCGCCCTTCGTCTAGTGGTCTAGGACGCCGCCCTTTCACG
>CAZBIG010000431.1:0-2660 GCA_964491865.1 uncultured Neomegalonema sp.
CGGCCGCCCCCGGCGCGGCGGCCGCGGCGCCGGCGACCGCGCGCCGGTCGGGCGATCTCAGCGAAGCCGAACGCCAGATCGTCGCGCAGTTGAAAAAGCGCGACGCCGAGGTGCGGGCCCATGAACAGGCGCACGCCCAGGTGGGCGGCCAATATGCGGGCGCGCCCCGCTACGACTACGAAATCGGCCCTGACGGCCAGCGCTACGCCGTGGCGGGCGAGGTCAAGATCGACGTCGCGCCGGTGGCGGGCGATCCGGCGGCGACCGTCCGCAAAATGGAGATCGTGAAGCGCGCGGCGCTCGCGCCCGCCGAGCCCTCTTCGGCGGACCGTCAAGTCGCCGCGCTCGCGGATCGTCAGCGCGCGCAAGCTCAGGCGGAGCTGTTCCAATTGCGCGCCGCGGAACGTCGCGGCGACGACGGCGCGGAGAGGGCGGAGGGGGCGGCGGGCGCGACGTCGGCCGCCTCAGCGCGCGACGCCTCGGTCGCGTCGCTGGCGTCGCTGGACGCGCGCCGCGGCTACGCGGCGGGGCAAGCGGCGGCGGCGCGCGGCGAACGGCTCGACATCGCCGCCTGAGGCCCGCCGCCCGGCGGCGCGCCCGGTCATCGCAGCGCCCGCCGCAGGTCTTTCACCGCCCCGTGAAGCGTCAGCGCGACGAGACCCCAGCGGCCTTCCTCGACCCCCGCCGCGTCGAACAGCTGATCGAGCAGATACGACCCGGCGAGACCCAACAGGCGATATTTCGAGGGCGAGGCGAGAAAGCGCGCCACGCCATAGGCCGTCGCCAGCGCGCTGGCCGTGTCGACCGCCGAGGCTCCGCCGGAAGCGGCGCGCGGTTCGGCGGGGACCGTGGTGCGGGTCTTCGACAACATCACGGCGCGCTTGCCGAGTTCGGCCGCCTGCAGCATGACCGCGCGCCGCGTCTCGGCGCTGACCGATCGGGCTTCGGCGAGTTGCGCGAACAGCGCGTCCAATCGCGCCGCCTCGCGCCGCTGCCAGTCGATCTCCGCCTGCAGCGCGGCGATCTCGCGCTCGGTGCGCGCGATTCGCTCGCGAAACTGCGCCGCTTCGGCCCGCTTGCGGCCGATCTCGGCCCGAAGCGCGTCGCGCTCGGCTTCGAGCGCGGTGATCCGCTGCTTGTAGCCCCCGTCCGCGCCGCGACAGCGGAACCACTGGCCGAGACCGCCTTGGCTCGGATCGCAGTCCGCTTGCGCCCGCGCGAGCGGAGCCCAGGCCGCCGCCGCCAGCCCGACGGCCACCCGCCGTCGATCGACGCGACGGCGCCGGGTCACAGCCGCCTCGTCAGCAGGCGTTCGCTTTCGGCGAGGCGCTGATCGAGGGCGATCAGCTCGCGCCGCCGCCACGGATCGGAGGTTCGCGCGGCGGCGGCGGCCACGGTCGCGCGGTCGGCCCGCACCGCGTCCAGCTGTTGCGCGACCCGTCGGCGCTCGGCGGCGAGCCGCCCCGACGCCGCCAGCTGCGCCTGGCGCTGCTGACCGAGCGCCGTGCGCAGGCTCGCCTGCTGGCGCACCAGCGCCTGGTCTCGGCGCCGCAGCTCGATGAGTTCGCGATCGAGTTGTTGGTTCAGCGCGCGCAAGTCTCGGATGTCCGCGCGCAGCAGACGCTCTTGCCGGGCGTACTCTTCCTGCTCGCTCGCGGCCCGATCGCCGAACACCGCGCCGATCACGCCCCCGATCAGCCCTCCGACGCCGGCCCCGATCGCTGCGCCGCGGCCCCCGCCCGCATAGGCCCCGACCCCGGCTCCGAGGCCGGCGCCGATCAAAGTCCCCGCGCCGGTCGCCTCGACCCGCGTGCGGTCGGGGCCGGGGGCGCAGGCCGTCACGATCGCGCAAACGGCGATCGCCGCGGCCGTCCGAGCTTTCCAGGTCGTCATGGGGCGTCTCGCGACCCGCTGCTCTCTCTCGACCAAAGGGGGCCGCAGGCGGCGCGGTCTGTCAAACGGATTTCGGGCTCAGTCCCTCGTGCGCGCGCGCGACGACGCCGAGCAGCCGCCCTCGCGCCTCGAACAGCCTTTGGGGCGCCGAACTGATCGACCGAAGACGACCGGCCGCCCGCCTGGTTTCGCGCGACTTCCGCATGCGCGGCCCTCCTGTGATCCGGTTCATATCCGCTTTCGCGATCTCCGTGTAACGACCCGACCGGTCTCGGTTCGCTGACGCCGCAGCGGATCTTCGGTTCACCGGGTCGCGCCCAAGCTGCGCAATTTCTAGGGGGAGAGAACGATGGCCGGATTTGCTGTAGGAGACAGAGTTAGGCAGGACACCGCTGACGATGACACCGCGCGCTGGGATCGCGGCAATGTTGTCAATTACAAGGTGAATGGTGCCGCCAAAAATTACCATCTCGATGGAAATGATTGGGACAAAGAAAGAATAGATTTAGAGTTCAGTGATCTGAGCAATAAGGTAACATATAATTCTAGTAAAAAATTCCACCTTGCGCTTGAGGGTGGCGATGACATCGCGGACCTTAAGGGAAGCGGCGCGGTAGTATTTGGCGGCGGTGGCGATGACACCGTATACGGGGCCACGGGGGCCGACGAGGTTTATTTAAGTCGTGATCACGACTTTTTCTATGGTCATGCAGGCGATGATTTCGCGAAGGGCGAAAGCGGTTTTGATTTTTTGCAAGGCGGACTCG
>CAZBIG010000432.1:0-2660 GCA_964491865.1 uncultured Neomegalonema sp.
AGCCGGCGCAGATCGGGCGGCGCGGCTCAGGCGGCCGCGTCGCGCTTGGCGGGCGCGGCGTCGCCGGGCCCGGCCTGGGCGACCGCGTCCACCGACCGCGCGGGCGCGCGGAACAGGCTGCGCAGCGCCGCGCTCATGGTCTGGGCGCGCAGCTCGCGCGCGCGTCGAATGTAAGCCGCCAGTTCTTCGGGGCTCGGATGTCCGCTGGCCGCGCGCGGCTGCGGGGTCGGCTCGCTCGGTCGATTGGTCATCGAGGCGTCTCCTGAATGCGGCGTCGCGCGGTCGAGCCGACGCGGCGCCTGTGGATCAGCGCTCCGTCCCGGGAGGCGCCCGACGGCTGCGCGAAGCAGCGGCGGGCGGCGGCGCGTTGCCCGCGCTCTGACCCGTTAACTAATGTTGCGACGCACAAATGCGGAGGGCCGACGTATGCATAGCTGAACTAGCCGTGGCGCATAGCGCCGCCATTTCGGCGCCATATTGAACCGTTTCGGCGACGCCCTGCTCGCAGGCGCGGCATCGCGGCGCGCCGCCGCCGACCGGCCTAATCGTCGGTCAAACGCACGCGATACTCCACGACGCCGCGCAAACCCGGCGCGAGACCGCCGACGAATCGGAAGAAAAAGCGCGGCTCGCCCGGTCGAGCCGGTTCGAACGGTTTGGCGATCAGGCCCCGCGGGCTGGTCACGACGCGGGCGCTGCCCTCGATGAAACGGGCGCCGGGAAACAGCTGATCTTCGATCGCGACCCGCTCGACCGAGGCCGCGCCGGCGTTTTCAAACGCCAGGCGCATCACCACGCATTCGCCCGGCGCGGCGTCGAGGCCGGGGCCGAACGCCGCCTCGGCGGCGCCGTCGGGCGCGCCGTCGCAGTCGCCGTCGAGGGCCATCAAGCGCTCGGTGCGGAGGCTGCCGGCCCGCTCGCCGTCTCGGGTCACCGTCAGCGAGGCCGCGCCGCGGTAGACGCGGCCGCCGGGGGCGACGGCGAGCGCGCGGGCGACCGCGACGCCCCGCCAGCCGATCGGCGGCGCGCCGAGGCTCTCGGCCACGGCCAGCAGAGACACGGTCCGACCCGCGGCGACCTCGACGCCGTCGCGCCACACGGGATCGGCGTCGTCAAGGGCGCCGTCGCCGTTGACGTCGCGCCGCAGCGCCCAGCGCACCCCGCCGCCGCCCTCGATCGCGACGCTGATCCGATAAACGGGCGCGCCGAGCGGCGCGCGCACGGCGATCGGATAGACGGCGCGGCCGCGCGCGTCGAGATCGAGCGCCGCCGGGGCCGACACCGCGAGCCGCGCGATCGGCGCGGTCGCCGTCGCGACCCGCCGGCCCGCGTACAGCCGGCCCGGACGCGCGCGATTGGGCCGCCCTTGATACTGCGCGACCCGAAACAGGGCCGTCGCTTCGTCCGCGTCGGGGACGGTCCAAAGCGTCGTCGGCTGGCGCAGCGTCACGCACGCGCCGGGGTCGAGCGCCGCGACCGGATCGGTCGGCTCGGCCTCGAGCGCGCCGGCGGCGCTTATCCGCACGGCGCCGTAAGGGGCGGCGGGCGGAAAGGCGGGAGCCCCGTCGGGAACCGACCGGACGAACGCGCCCGGGCCGCTCGGGACCAGTTCGAGCGGCAGAGAGCCTTCGAGCCGGACGCCATAGGCCGGCGCGTCGCCGCGATTGCAGGCTTGGGCCTCGATCTCGGCCGGCGCGTGGCGCGTCAACCGCCCCTCGGGCGAGACGATCCGGGCGGAAAGCGTGACGAAGGGTTCGGCGATCCGCGCCAGCGCGACGGCGGCGCCGGCGGTCGGGTCTCGGGACGCCGATCGCGCCGGCGCCGCCGGCCGCGCCGCGGCGGGGGCGTCGGCATCGGTCTCGGCCTTGGACTCGGCATCCGTCTCGGCGTCCGTCTCGGCGTCCGTCTCGGCGGCGGCGCTCGACCCGGTCGACGCGGTGCGGAAACCGGCCTCCGACGGCGAGAGCCCGTCCAAATCCGGCGACAGGCCCGGCGCGGCGTCGTCGCCCCCCGTCGCGCGGGCCGGGGCGGCGACGACGGCCCCCTCGAACTCCAAGACGGGACGGGCTTCCAAGCGCAAGCCGCGGCGCGCCGCCGGCGCGTCCCGAAGCGTCACCGTGGCCTCGAGCACGTAGCCGCCGCGCCCCAAGCCCGGCCCCGGCTCGGCCACGGCGACGGCGCCGAGCGGAAGCCGCATCCGGCGCCAACCGGTCTCGGGGTCGGGCGGCCCGGCCTGCAGCGCGTCGGCGCCGAGGTCGACGGCCGCCCCCGCCGACGCTTGGTTGATCCCGCCAGGGTCGGTCTCGGCCGACAGATCCGCGCGCTCGCGCAGCAGCGTGACGCCGTCGAGGGTCCAGAGCGCCGAGGCCGCCGGGTCGGGGCGCGGGTCGGCGTCCGCCTCGGGCGGTCCGGTTTCCGACGTCGCCGCGGGCGTCGCCCCGGCCCCGGCCAGACGCAGATCGAAGCCGATGGCGGCGTCGTTTTCGCGGCCCTCGGGGATCGGAAACCGCGCCCGCACCCGAAAGGCGTCGCCGATCGCCGCGGGCGGCGGGCCGGTCGCCGACGCCGGGTCGGGCGCGGGGACGGCTCCGCTCTGCTCGACCAGGGCCGAGAGCGCGGCCTCGGGCGGCGGCGCCAGCGGCGCTTCGGCGGCGGCGAAC
>CAZBIG010000433.1:0-2657 GCA_964491865.1 uncultured Neomegalonema sp.
ATTCTGTGGGACGGCGCGTGCGTCGGCGGGCCGCTGCTCCTGGGCTTGGCGGCGCTGATCGGCCTGCTGATCGTCTATCGGATCGGCCGCTCCTGGGTCGGCCGCGGCGGCGCTTTCGCCGACGAAGCCGAGCGCACCCTGCGCTGCCTGGTGGCCCTGGCCTCGGCGGACGGGCGGCTCGACCCGATGGAGGTCGCCGTGGTGCGGCACATCGCCGAGCGCCATTTCGAGCTGTCGGTCACGCCCGAACGGATCGCCGAGATCCATCGAAGCGCGGGCCAGGTCGATATCGAAGCCGAAATCCTGGGCCGTTACGGGCAAGGCCGCCTCAAAGAGCCCGAGGCGATCGAGGGCCTGGTCGCCGGTCTGGTCGGCGTCGCCGCCTGCGACGGCGAGCTCGCCGCCGCGGAGCGCCGCATGATCACCCGCATCGCGGTCGATCTCGGCCTGGGCGCCGGCCAGGTGGACGCCCTGCTGGCCCGCGCCGAGGCCGAGGCCGCCGAATGGGGCCGCGCCTATCGGCACGGCTGACGGGCGCGCCGGGGCCGGCTGCGGCCCGAGCCCGATCACGCCTTGATCAGCGTGCCGGCCCCATGGTCGGTGAACAGCTCGAGCAGCACCGCATGGGCCGCGCGGCCGTCGAGGATCACCGCGGCGCCCACCCCCTGCTCGATCGCGTCGAGCGCCGTGCGCGTTTTCGGGATCATCCCGCCCGCGATCACGCCCGAAGCGATCATCTCGAGCGCTTCGGCGCGGCTGAGATCCGTCACCACCTGGCCGTCGGCCCCCTTCACGCCCGCAACGTCGGTCAGCAACAGCAGCCGCTCCGCGCGCAAGGCCCCGGCGATGGCGCCCGCCGCCGTGTCTCCGTTGATGTTGAAGGTCTCGCCCGCCGGTCCGACCCCGACCGGCGCCACCACGGGGATGAAGGCCGAGGCGATAAACTGGGTCAGGATCTCGGGGTTCACCCGCTTCGGCGCGCCGACGAAACCGATGTCGAGCACCCGCTCGATATGGCTGTCGGGGTCCTTGACCGTTTGGGTCAGCTTCTCGGCCACGATCAGATCAGCGTCCTTGCCCGACAACCCGACCGCGCGGCCGCCGGCCTGATTGATCGCGGTGACGATCTCTTTGTTGATCGCGCCCGACAGCACCATCTCGACGACCTTCACGGTCGCTTCGTCGGTGACGCGCAGCCCGTCGACGAAGCGCGCGCCCAGACCAAGCTTCTCGAGCATGCCCGAGATCTGCGGGCCGCCGCCATGCACCACGATCGGATGCACGTTGCACTGCTTCATCAACGTGACGTCGCGGGCGAAGCGCTCCATCAGGCCGCGATCGCCCATCGCGTGGCCGCCGAATTTGATCACCACCACCTTGCCGTCATAGCGCTGCAGAAAGGGAAGCGCTTCGGACAAAGTGCGGGCGGTGGCCGACCAGTCGCGGCGCGGCGAGCGAGGCTCGACCATCGGATCCTCCGTAAGCGGCGGGGTGGACGCGGGGGCGCAGGGCGGCGACGGCGGGTCCGCGGTCACGACTCGGCCTCGCCCTGCCAATAGCCGAGCGCCTGATCGATCGGCACGAAGCGCACTTTGCGTTCGGCCGCGACCACGCCCTCGCGCAGCGGCGGACAACCGGCGAAATACCCCACTTTGCCGCTGTCCGGATAGACGATGACGTCGGTCTGATCGAGCGTGCTGAGCGCCAGATAGCGCAGCTCGTCTTCTGTGTCGTTATGGATGGAGAACGGCACGCCCTCGCCGGCCGGGGCCGAGACCACGTCGCCCGCCTTCAGCGGATGGCGGTCGTCGCCCCACAACAGCGTCGCCGCGCCCTCGAGGATCACGAACAGCTCGTCGTTGCCGTAATGGTAGTGGCGCGGCCAAGCGCGCTTGCCCGGCGGGACCACGGTCACGTTCACGCCGATCCGAGCGGTGCCGAGCGCTTTGCCGATCAGACCGAGCGTCGCCTGAAACGGCCCGCGCTCGGCGTTCTCCTGACGCGTCGCGGGGTCGGCGAGCACGGCGTCGATATGGGCGATGCGGGGCGGGGGCGTGTCGGCGGTCGTGGCGGTCATGGGGCGGGTCCTCCGGCTGCGGAACGGCTCGCTCGGCGATAGGGCGGCCCGCACCGCCGCGTCCAGACCTATCGCGGCGGCGGACGGCGCCCCCTTTGGCGCGCCTCCTTTGGCGCCCCCTTGGCGCGCCCACCTTTGCGCACCCCCTGGCGCCCCCCCTCTCGCCCGGGGGGCCGCGGTCACGCGCCGAGCCGCCGCTGGAGCGGCTCGCGGGGGACGATCTGGAGGTCGTAGCCCAGGAAGGCCAGCACGAGCTGGATGCCGACGATCACCGGCAGCGCCGCCAGCATGACGGTGCCGCTCGTGGCCGGCACGCCCGAGCGGCTGCCCTCGGCCCACTGCGCGGCGCCGAAGACGACGCCGAACGCGAGGAACGCGAGGCCGAGCAGGATCTCGATGGAGGCGATGTTGAAGTTCCGCAGGTAGTAGTTGTAGAAGATGCGCTTGGCGGTGTTGGCCGCGTGCTTCCACGCGAAGCGCGGCGCCTCCCGGTGGACGCGCAGACCGCTCCGCTCGTCGCCGTAGCGGGCCGGCATGGGCACGTCGCAGACGACGGCGCGCAGGGTGCCCAGGCGGAAGA
>CAZBIG010000434.1:0-2649 GCA_964491865.1 uncultured Neomegalonema sp.
GGTCGGGCGTGATCGCCTCGGGCGGCGCGACCGGCGCGACCGCGCCGCCGCCGACCCCGTCGCCCGACAGCGCGCCGCGCAGCCAAGGGGCGATTTCGCGCGGAGCCGCCTGACCGGGCGTCGCCGCGCCGCTGTCGGGACCGGGGACCACCGCGCCGGTCGCCGCGTCGCCGAGCGGGGCGCTTGTCGAGGCGCTGGTCGAGGCGTTTGGCGAGGCGTTCGGCGGCGCGGTCTGCGCCGCGGCTCCGCCCGCCAGCGCCGCCAGCGCCGTCGCCAGAGCCAAGCGGCGCGCTTGGCCGCGGGTCTGCTTAGCGGGCACGCTCGATCTCCTCGCTGAGGCCTTCGATTTCGATCTCGGCTTGCACGGTCTCTCGCGGGGCCGGAAGATCGATCAGCGCCACCGCCACGGCCCCGACGCCCGCCGACACGACCAGGAAAAGAATGAGAAGCCTGAAAAGTCGCCGCATGCCGTCGCTCGCCTCGTTTCGGCGCGCGCCCTGGACCCGCCGGCGGACGGCCGCCAGCGTCGCGCCCGAGCGCGCCTTGCGCCGCGTTGCTAACGCGGAACGGTCGCCGACGCCACCAAAGCGAGGCGTTTAAACGCGTCGACCGACGGCCCGAAGCGTGCTTGATCCTGTGCCCTTTTCGGACGGTCTCGAGCCTGGCGGGCCGTCCGCGCAAAACGACGCCGCGTGACTGATGAGGTGGCGATGAGTTTGGACCAGACTGAGGCGCCGGCGCGGCGCGCGCCGCCCGGACCGCTGAAGCGGACGGTGGCGCTTGTGGGCCTGATGGGCGCGGGCAAAAGTTCGGTCGGCAAGCGGCTGGCCTCGGCCCTCGGGGCCCCGTTTCGCGACGCCGACGACGAAATCGAACGCGCGGCCGCCATGTCGATCTCCGAGATCTTCGCGCGGTTCGGCGAGCCTTATTTCCGCGAAGGCGAGCGGCGGGTGATCGCGCGCATGCTGAGCGATCCGCCGCACGTCCTGGCGACCGGCGGCGGCGCGTTCATGGATCCCGACACGCGGCGTCTGCTGGCGCAGCGCGCCGTCACGGTGTGGCTGCGCGTCGACCTCGACACCTTGGCGCAGCGGACCGCGCGGCGCGATCATCGGCCGTTGCTGCAAGGCGGCGACCCGCGCGCGGTGTTGTCGGCGTTGATCGACGCGCGCTATCCGGTCTACGCGCAGGCGGACATCGTGGTGGACAGCCGAGACGAGCCGCACGGGGCGATGGTCGACGAGATCCTGGCGCGGCTCGACACGTTCGGGGTCGCGACGGCGCCCCGCGCGGCCGGGTCCCGCCCGCCGAAACACGGGTCGGGGGGCGGTTCGGGGCCCGCCGCGCCGTCCGTTTCCTCGGCCGCGCCCCCGGGCGCCGCCGGGTCCGCGCCGCCCCGTTCCTCGGCCCGCTGAAGGGGCCGAACGGCGGCTTATTCGGAGAGCCTCATGACCGACGCCGCGTGTCCGCCGCCGACCCCGCTCGGGTTCGAAACCGTTCGGGTCGATCTCGGGCCGCGCGCCTACGACATTCACATCGGGCGGAACTTGCTCGGTCGCGCCGGGCTGTTTCTCGAACCGCTGTTCGCCGGCGCGCGCCGCCGGGTCGCGATCGTCACCGACCGGTCCGTGGCGTGGCGGTGGCTCGAGCCGCTGTGGGGCGGGTTGTCCGCGGCCGGCGTCGAGGCGGACGCGGTCACGCTCGAGCCGGGCGAACAGACCAAAAGCTTCGCCGAGCTCGGAAAGCTGCTCGACCAGCTGCTGGCCGCCAAGATCGAGCGGGGCGACCTGGTGATCGCGCTCGGCGGCGGGGTGATCGGCGACCTGGCCGGGTTCGCCGCCGCCGTCCTGCGCCGCGGCGTGCGCGTCGTGCAAATCCCGACCACGCTGCTGGCCCAGGTCGACAGCTCGGTCGGCGGCAAGACCGGCGTCAACACGGCGCACGGGAAAAATCTGATCGGCGCCATCCATCAGCCCAGCCTGGTGCTGGCGGATGTGGACGTGCTTGACACCCTGCCTGAACGCGAGCTGAAGGCGGGCTACGCCGAGGTGGTGAAATACGGTCTGCTCGGCGACGAAGCGTTTTTCCACTGGCTCGAAGCCCATGGCGCGGCCGTGCTGGCCGGCGACGCCGCGGCGCGGATCCAGGCGGTCAAGACCTCGTGCGCCGCGAAGGCGCGGATCGTCGAGCGCGACGAGACCGAGCAGGGGGACCGGGCGCTCCTTAATCTCGGCCATACGTTCGGGCACGCGCTCGAGGCCGCGACCGGCTATTCGCCGCGTTTGATCCACGGCGAAGCGGTCTCGATCGGGATGGGCCTCGCCTTCGAGCTGTCCGCTCGGCTCGGGCTCTGCGCCCAGGAGGAGCCGAGCCGGGTGCGGGCGCACCTTTCGGGGCTGGGCCTGAAAACCCGTCTGGCGGACATCGCGGGCGATCTGCCCGACGCCGACGGTCTGATGGCGCTGATGGCGCAGGATAAAAAGGTTGTCGACGGGCGCGCGACCTTCATTCTGGCGCGCGGGATCGGCCGCGCCTTTCGCAGCCGAGACGTGCCGACCGACGCGCTGCGAACGCTTTTGGCCGAGGCTTTGGCCGATCGCGCCCGGGCCTAAGGCCCGCGGCGGACGGCGATCCCGCGCGCTAGGGCCT
>CAZBIG010000435.1:0-2648 GCA_964491865.1 uncultured Neomegalonema sp.
GGGCAAGGATGTTCTTACGCGCCTCATCAAAGAGTGCGACGTGCTGGTCGAGAACTTCGCGCCGGGCGCGCTCGATCGGATGGGCTTTGGTTGGGAGACGATCCAAGAGCTGAACCCCCGCATGATCATGGCGTCGGTGAAGGGGTTCGGTCCTGGCAAGTATGAGGATTGCAAGGTCTACGAGAACGTCGCCCAATGCGCAGGCGGGTCGGCGTCGACCACCGGCTTCCGCGACGGCCCGCCCCTGGTGACCGGGGCGCAGATCGGCGACTCGGGCACGGGTCTGCATCTGGCGCTCGGCATCGTCGCGGCGCTGTTTCAGCGCGAGAAGACCGGCCGCGGGCAAAAAGTGCTCGCGCCGATGCAAGACGGCGTCATCAACCTCTGCCGCGTGAAGCTGCGGGACCAGCAGCGCCTCGAGGCGGGCCCGCTGAAAGAGTATTCGCAATATGGCGAGGGCGCGCCGTTCGGCGAAGCGACTCCGCGCGCCGGGAACGACTCGGGCGGCGGGCAGCCCGGCCGGATCCTGAAGTGCAAGGGGTGGGAGACCGACCCCAACGCCTACACCTATTTCATCACCCAAGCCGCGGTTTGGGAGAAAGTGTGCGACGTGATCGGCAAGCCCGAGTGGAAGACCGACCCCGACTACGCCACCCCCGACGCCCGGTTGCCGCGGTTGAACGCCGTCTTCGAGGCGATCGAAGCCTGGACCATGACCAAGACCAAGTTCGAGGTCATGGAGATTTGCAACCCGCTCGACATTCCGGTCGGTCCGATCCTGAGCATGAAGGAGATCGCCGAGGATGAAGGGTTGCGCAAAACCGGCACGATCGTGGAAGTCGATCACCCCGAGCGCGGCGCGTATTTGAGCGTCGGCTGTCCGGTCAAGATGTCGGACAGCCCCGTCGAGGTCGTGCGCTCGCCTCTTCTGGGCGAGCACACGCATGAAATTCTGACCCAAGTGCTCGGCTATGAGGGCGAGGACCTCGAGAAGGTCCTGACCTCCGGCGCCGTGGGCACGCCGAAAGCGGTGGCGGCCGAGTAGTCGGCCGCCGCCTTCGTCGCGCCGCAGACCCGGAAAACGGGCGGGGCGCACGCCTGACGACCAAAGATCCCTGGGGAGGGAGCGCCCGATGCGGCTAATTGTGATGGGCCAGCAGGCCTTCGGAAAAGACGTGCTCGCAAAACTGATCGACGAGGGCCCCGACGAGGTGGTCGCCGTCTATTGCGAGCCGGAAAAAGCGGGCGCGGCGGCCGACCCGATCAAGGTCGAGGCCGAGGCCCGCGGTCTGCCGGTCGAGCAGCCGGCCAATTTCGACGACAGGGCGACGCTCGAGAAGCTGAAAGCCTATGACGCCGACCTGATGGTCATGGCCTTCGTCAACGTGTTCGTGCCCGAAGCGGCGCGCGAGACGCCGACGCGCGGCTCGATCTGCTTTCACCCGTCTTTGTTGCCGCTGCATCGCGGGCCGAGCGCGGTCAATTGGCCGATCATCATGGGCGCGACGAAGTCGGGGTTTTCCTGGTTCTACCCGACCGACGGCCTCGATGAAGGCGACAGCTTACTGCAATGGGAATGCGATATTGGTCCCGACGACACGGTGATCGATCTCTATTTCAAGAAAATCTATCCCGCCGCCGTCGAAAGCGCGCTCGCCGTCTGCGATCTGTTCCGAGCGGGGGACCCGCCGCGGATCGCGCCGGACGAGGCCAAAGCCAGTTACGAGCGCCGCTGCACGGCCCGACACGCCAAGATCGATTGGAACAAGCCGGTCGGCCAAGTTTACGACCTGATCCGCGGGACGAACCCCAGCCCTGGCGCCTGGACCACCTACAAGGGACAGACCGTTCAGATCTTCGATAGCGCGCGGCTGCCCGGCGACGGGATCTCGTCGCGCGTCATGGAGATCTCGGAGGCGGGCGTCGTCGTTCAGGCGGTCGGCGGGCGCGTTCTGGTCAAGCGGGTGCGTCCGGCGGGCGGCCAGAAGGTCGCTGCCGCAGAATGGGCCGCGTCGGTCGGTCTCGAGCCGAGAGAGGAGCTCGGCGCCGATTAAGGCGAACAGGCCCCTCTTGTCGTTTCCAGAAGGAGACCGTCTTCATGCCCACCGATATCGAAATCGCGCGTCAGGCGAACAAACAGCCGATCCAAGAGATCGGCGCCAAGATCGGCATTCCGGCCGAGCACTTGCTGCCCTATGGGCATGACAAGGCCAAGGTCTCGGCGGATTTTATCAAGTCGCTGTCCGACAAGCCCGACGGCAATCTGATTCTGGTGACCGCGATCAACCCGACGCCGGCGGGCGAGGGCAAGACGACCACCACCGTGGGCCTGGGCGACGGGCTCAATCACATTGGCAAGAAAGCGATCATCTGCATCCGCGAAGCGTCGCTCGGGCCGAATTTCGGCATGAAGGGCGGCGCGGCGGGCGGCGGCCGCAGCCAGGTGGTGCCGATGGAGGACATGAACCTCCACTTCACCGGCGACTTCCACGCGATCACCTCGGCGCACAACCTGCTGTCGGCGATGATCGACAACCACATCTATTGGGGCAACGCGCTCGACATCGACCCGCGCCGCGTGGCGTGGCGGCGGGTGCTCGACATGAACGACCGGGCGCTCCGCCAGATCACGGCGAGCCTGGGCGGCG
>CAZBIG010000436.1:0-2646 GCA_964491865.1 uncultured Neomegalonema sp.
GCCCAGCAACTCGGCGATCTGCACCGCATTGAGCGCGGCGCCTTTCCGGAGATTGTCCGACACCACCCACATGTTGATCGCGTTATCGGCCGTCTGATCGTCTCGGATCCGGCTGATGAAGGTGGCGAAATCGCCGACGCAGTCGATCGGCGTCACATAGCCGCCGTCCTCGCGCTTATCGATCACCAAGCAGCCCGGGGCGTTGCGCAGGATCTCCCGCGCTTCGTCCGCCGACAGCTCTTCTTCGAACTCGACGTTCACCGCCTCGGCGTGACCGACGAATACGGGCACGCGCACGCAGGTCGCGGTGACCTTGATCTTCGGATCGATGATCTTCTTGGTCTCGACCGTCATCTTCCATTCTTCTTTGGTCGAGCCGTCGTCCATAAAGACGTCGATGTGCGGGATCACGTTAAAGGCGATCTGCTTCGTGAATTTCTGAGGCTCGGGCGGATCGGTGACGAAGATGCCCTTGGTCTGGGTCCACAGCTCGTCCATGCCGTCTTTGCCCGCGCCCGAGACCGACTGATAGGTCGACACCACCACCCGTTTGATCCGCGCGCGGTCGTGGAGCGGCTTCAGCGCGACCACCATCTGGGCGGTCGAACAATTCGGGTTGGCGATGATGTTTTTGTTTTTGACCCGCTCGATATCCGCTGGGTTCACTTCCGGAACAATCAGGGGGATTTGCGGGTCGTATCGATACAATGACGAATTGTCGATCACGACGCAGCCGGCCTCGGCGGCGCGCGGCCCGTAGGTCTTCGTCGGTCCCGAGCCGATCGCGAACAGGGCGATGTCCCATCCCGCGAAATCGAACTCGTCGATATCCTGCGTCTTTAAGATTTGGTCGCCGAAGCTGACCTCGGAGCCCAGCGATTTGCGCGAGGCGAGGGCGGCGATCTCGTCGACCGGGAACATCCGCTCGGCGAGGATGTTCAACATTTCGCGGCCCACATTGCCGGTGGCCCCGGCGACAACGACGCGATAGCCCATGGCGGCGCTCCTTGACCGTCGCGACGGGTCGCGCCGCGACAGAAAACGGGTCGAGCGCTCGCAGTACACTGAGCGGCGAGAAAAGGAAACGGCTCGGCCGGCGGCCCGAGCGCGAGAGAGCGGAAGAGGGGGAGAAAATGACCAGAAGCAAGCGATCGACCGGGCGCGGCGTCGGCGCCGTCTTGGCCGCCGCGGCCCTCGCCATGGGCGTCGCGGTCGTCGACGGGCCCGCGGCGGCGGGCGAAGCCGATGTCGTCGATGTCGAGGTGACGCGCGTCGGACGCGTCGGCGCCGCAAGCATTTTCCGTTTCGAAGTCACGGTCTCGCATGCCGACGAAGGCTGGGATCACTACGCCAACGCCTGGGAAGTGGTCGGGCCCAACGACGTCGTGTTCGGCGCGCGGGAGCTGATGCATCCGCATGTGGACGAGCAGCCCTTCACCCGAACGCAGCGCGTCACGATTCCGGACGGCGTGGCCGAGGTGACGGTCCGCGCCTACGATTCTCGCCACGGCTTCGGCGGTCGGACCGTTCGCGTGCGCCTGCCGGACTAGGCGCCGCGCCCTGCTCGGCGCGCCCGGGTCGGGTCGGGCGCCTCGGGCCCAGGGTAGACAAATCTTAAAGAATCGCCCTTTTATTCCAACCGCAGCGTCGGGTTGGCGTTTGAGGGAGACATGTTGAAATTCGCTGTGGTCGGCGCGCTCGCCGCAGGGCTGGCGGCCTCGTCAAGCGCCGGGGCCGCCGAGACGGGCGACAGCCCCTACGCCGCGACGCTGTTCGCCGGCGTGCTTCTCAATAACGATTTCGACGAGGTGGTCGTCCCGACGGAGATCGAGGTCGAAGGCTTCGGCCTGGTCGGCGCGGCCCTGTCGGCGCGGATGTGGCGGCCGATCGAGGGGCTCGACATCGAGGTCGAGGGACAGCTGGTCCGCCATGTCGGCGTGCAAACCCATTGGACGGTGAACGCGCCGGTCGTTGCGCGGTGGACCGCGTTCCCGTGGGACGAGACCGTCGACACCAGCGCCGCTTTCGGGCTGGGCCTGTCCGCCGCCAGCGAAGAGCCGCGGCTCGAGCGCCGGAACGAAGACGAAACCGAAGCGGTCATGGCCTATTGGATGGTGGAGCTCGAGCTGGGCCCGCCCGACAGCGCTTGGAGCGGCGTGGGCCGGCTGCACCACCGGTCGACCGCCTTCGGCGCTTTCGGCGACGACGGCGGCTCGAACGCGCTTGTGCTGGGCCTGCGTCGGCGTCTGTAACCACCGCCCCGAAGCGTCGACCGGGGCGCGCTCAAGCCTCGTCCAGCGAGGCCAGGATCGCGTCGCCCATCTCTCGGGTCGAGACATGCGGCCCGCCCTGGGCGATGTCCTTGGTCCGAACGCCGCGCGCAAGCGTCCGCTCGATCGATTGCTCGAGCAGCGCCGCGTCGGAACCCAGGTCGAACGAATAGCGCAGCGCCATCGCGAAGGAGAGCATGCAGGCGATGGGGTTCGCGAGCCCTTGACCGGCGATGTCGGGGGCCGAGCCGTGCACCGGCTCGTAGAGCGCTTTCGGCCGGCCGGTCGCCGGGTCGGGCGCGCCGAGCGACGCCGAGGGCAACATCCCGAGCGACCCCGTCAGCATCGCCGCGACGTCCGACAGCATGTCGCCGAC
>CAZBIG010000437.1:0-2644 GCA_964491865.1 uncultured Neomegalonema sp.
CGCGGGGCTCGGCCCCGCGCTCCCAGTCGAACCGGCCGGTCGGCAGGTCGCCGGTGACGCCTGCGCCGTCGGCGGCCCAGGCGAGCGCCGCGCTGGGTTCGTCGCGCTTGAAGCCGGGCGCAAAGACCCGCGCGGGCCGCGGCGCGCCCGCGGCGCCGATCCCGTCGAACTCGGCGGCCAGGCGCGGCGCCGCGACCGGCGCGCTGGATCCGTCGACGCCGGCGAAGGCGTCCGCCGGGCGATAGGCCGGCTCCGCCGCGCCGCGGGCGGTCGCCGCCTGGAACGTCTCGAACAGGGTCGCCCCGGTCCAGTAGAGCGGGCGCGGGGCGGGCGCGGGCAGCCCGGCGAACTCCCAGACCGGCGCGTCGATTTCGGCGGCCATCCGCTCGACCGGGGCGGCCTGGGCGGCGCTCGCGGCGAGGGCGAAGAGGCCGCAAACCAGCGTGGTTGCGCGAATTTTCGACATTGAAAGCTCCTTCCAAAGCATGTCTACTTAAAATATGCCTTGAAAATGATTTGATATCGTAAATAGTTCTAAGTTGTTATTTTCATAAGACGTTCAGTTTTATTGCGCGGCGCTGAACGGCGGGGCGGGGCGCGAGCGACGGCTTGCCGCTGGCCCTCGGCCCCGGCGCCGAATAGGCTGCGACGCAACAGTCCCACGGGATCGCGGCGATCCCACTGCGCGAGGAACGGACCATGGCCGACGGCGGCGCGCCCGACAAATTCGACAAGACCAAGCTCGTCAGCCGGCATGTGACCGAGGGGCCCTCGCGCGCCCCGCACCGGTCCTATCTTTACGCGATGGGTCTGACCGACGAAGAGATCCACCGCCCGCTGGTCGGGGTGGCGACCTGCTGGAACGAAGCGGCGCCCTGCAACATCGCGCTCGACCGCCAGGCCCAGGCCGTGAAGCTCGGCGTGAAAGAGGCGAAGGGCACGCCGCGCGAGTTCGTCACCATCACCGTGACCGACGGCATCGCGATGGGCCATGAGGGCATGCGGTCGTCTCTGGTGAGCCGCGACGCGATCGCCGACACCGTCGAGCTGACCATGCGCGGGCATTGCTACGACGCGCTGGAGGGCCTGGCGGGCTGCGACAAAAGCCTGCCGGGCATGATGATGGCGATGGTCCGTCTCAACACGCCGTCGGTGTTCATCTACGGCGGATCGATCCTGCCGGGCCGTCTGAACGGTCAGGACGTCACGGTGCAGGACGTGTTCGAGGCGGTGGGCAAGCACCAGGGCGGCGCGCTGTCCGACGCCGAGCTCGCGATCCTCGAGCGGGTGGCGTGCCCCACGGCCGGCGCCATCGGCGGCCACGTAACCCCCCACACCAACGCCACCGAGTCAGAGGCGATCCGCCACGCCCACCCGAACAGCACCGGCGCCCCCCCGGTCTATGAGAGCCGCGACCAGTACAACGAGGCCTCGGGGCGCGCGGTGATGAACCTGCTGGCCCAGGGCGTGCGCGCGCGCGACATCGTCACCCGCAAAAGCCTGGAGAACGCCGCCCGCGTGGTGGCGGCGACCGGAGGCTCGACCAACGCGGGCCTGCATCTGCCGGCGATCGCCCATGAGGCCGGGATCGATTTCGACTTGGCGGACGTCTGCGAGATCTTCCGATCGACCCCGTATTTCGTGGACTTGAAGCCGGGCGGCGCGTTCGTGGCGAAAGATTTGTGGGAGGTCGGCGGCGTGCCGATGGTGATGAAGCAGCTGTTGAAGGCGGGGCTTTTTCACGGCGACTGCTTGACGGTGACCGGCCGCACCATGGCCGAAGAGCTGGCCGAGATCCCCGATCAGGCCGACGGGCGGGTGATCCGTCCGATCGAGACCCCGCTGTCGAGCACCGGGGGGGTGGTCGGATTGACCGGCAATCTGGCGCCCGAGGGCGCGAACGTGAAGATCGCCGGAAAGGCCGAGGCCGAGCTGCGCTTCGAAGGGCCGGCGCGGGTGTTCGAGTGCGAGGAAGACGCCTTCGAGGCGGTCAAAGCGCGCGCCTATGAAGAGGGCGAGGTGATCGTGATCCGCAACGAGGGCCCCAAAGGCGGTCCGGGGATGCGTGAAATGTTGTCGACCACGGCCGCGCTGTCGGGGCAGGGCATGGGCAAGAAGGTCGCGCTGATCACCGACGGGCGCTTTTCGGGCGCGACCCGCGGCTTCTGCGTCGGCCATGTGGGCCCCGAGGCGGCGGTCGGCGGGCCGATCGGCCTGGTGCGCGACGGCGACCGGATCACCCTCGACGCCGCCGCGGGCGAGATCTCGGCGGCCGTGTCCGAGGCCGAGTTCGCCGAGCGGCGTAAAGCGTGGCGCGGGCCGCGCGAAACCCAGTATGCGAGCGGAGCGCTGTGGAAATACGCTCAGCTGGTCGGCGGCGCGAAGGACGGCGCGACGACGCATCCCGGCGCGACCGCGGAAAAGCACGTCTACGCCGATCTGTAAGCGCGCCGTCGATCAAGCGCGCCGTCTCCGGGGGAACGTCCCGGAGGGGGGCCTCGCCGACGCCGGGGATCGACCCCGGCGCCGCCGACCGCGCGCCTGGGCGCGCGCGGCGCCCAGCGGACCGCGCGGTCGCGGGGCGGCTCGGGCCCGCGGGCGTCGGTCAGTCGCCCCCGCCATAGAGACCGTCGGCCAGCGGAGC
>CAZBIG010000438.1:0-2638 GCA_964491865.1 uncultured Neomegalonema sp.
GCCGCCGGCGCGGGCGCGCCGAGCGCCGAGCCGCGCGCGCCGCCGCCAGAGCCCGCGCCGCGCGACGCCGGGCCGGCTGGCGCGGAGGGCGGCCGGCGCGACGCGCCCGGCGAGCCGCGCGGCGGCGAAAAGCGCGGCGCGTCCGACCGCGCCCCCGACGAGCGCGCCTGGCGCGACGGCGACGGCCGCGCCGAAACCGCGCGGCGCGAAACCGTCGGTCGGCGGGTGGGGCGCGGTCGACCGAACGCGCTGGCCGCGCTCGATCTCGGCACCAACAACTGCCGGCTGCTGGTGGCGCGCCCTCAGGGAGAGGGTTTTCAGGTGATCGACGCCTTCAGCCGGGTGGTCCGCCTCGGCGAGGGGCTCGGCGACACCGGCCGTCTGTCGGACGCCGCCATCGACCGCGCGGTCTCGGCGCTGTCGGTCTGCGCCGACCGCCTGAAGCGCCACCGGGTCTCGCGGTTTCGCGCCATCGCGACCGAAGCCTGCCGCCGCGCCGACAACCAGAAGGCGTTTCTCGATCGGGTGCGCCGCGAAACCGGCTTGTCGCTCGACGTGATCCACACCGAAGAAGAAGCGCGCCTGGCGGTCGCCGGCTGCGCGCCGCTGGTCGATCCGCAGGCCGAACAGGTGCTGGTGTTCGACATCGGCGGCGGTTCGACCGAGCTGATCTGGGTGGACCTGTCGCGGACCCCCGCCGCCAAGCGCAAAGCGCTGCTGTTGGCGCTGGCGCACGGCGCCTCTCGGTCGGACCGGGCGCGCGCGGCGGCGGCGCATATCGCGGACTGGGTGTCACTGCCGGTCGGGGTCGTGACGCTGGGCGAGAAGTTCGACCGCATCATCGACGACGCTGCGAAGTTTCAGGCGATGTACGAGCATGTCTCGGCGCTGATCGCGCCCTTCGCCGTCGACGCCTGCGCGCCGCGTCGCGAGCTTCTGGCCAAGCTGCAAATGCTCGGCACCTCGGGCACCATCACCACCTTGGCCGGGGTGCATCTCGATCTCGAGCGCTATTCGCGTCGGGCGGTCGACGGGCTGTGGATTTCGACCCAGGCCGTGGACAAGGTGATCGAGCGCCTGCTCGGCATGAACGATTACGAGCGCGCGGCGATCCCCTGCGTCGGCGAGGACCGCGCCACCAACCTGATGTCCGGCGCCGCCATTCTGCGCGCGATCCTGCGCGTGTGGCCGACCCGACGCCTGCGGGTGGCCGATCGTGGGCTGCGCGAAGGGGTTCTGTACGGGCTGATCCAGGACGGCGGCGCGCGCGAGCGCGGGCGGCGACGATAAACCAGCGACCGGCGGCGCGCGCGAGCGCGGGCGGCGGCGATAAACCAGCGACCGTCGGCGCGCGCGGCGGCGCGCTCGGGCCCGACGGCGGCGTAAGGCGACATCATGGCGGATCGACGCGGCGGCCGCGGCTCTGGCGGAGCGCGGTCGCTCAAAACTCGGGTCAAAACGGCGAAGGGCCGCAAGCTGTCGTCGACGCTGTGGCTGCAGAGGCAGCTGAACGATCCCTATGTGGCGCGCGCTCAGCGCGAGGGCATGCGGTCGCGGGCGGCCTACAAGATCCTCGAGATCGACGACAAAGCGCGGCTGCTGCGGCCCGGGCTGCGGGTGCTCGATCTGGGCGCGGCGCCGGGCGGCTGGACGCAGGTCGCCGTCGAGCGGGTGAACGCGCTCGGCGCGCCGGGCAGGAAGCAGGGGCGCGTCGTCGGGGTCGACATCCTCGAGATGGAGCCGGTGGCGGGCGCGACGCTGCTGCAGCTCGATTTCCTCGCCGACGACGCCGAGGCGCGGGTGCGCGACGCGATCGACGGGACCGCGGATCTGGTGTTGTCGGACATGGCCGCGCCCGCCACCGGCCATAAGCAGACCGATCATCTGCGGATCGTGGCGCTTTGCGAAACCGCGGCGCATTTCGCGCGGGAGGTGTTGACGCCCGGCGGGGCCTTCGTGGCCAAGGTGCTGCAGGGCGGCGCCGAGGGCGGGCTGCTCGCCGAGCTGAAACGGGATTTCGAGAAAGTGATCCATCTGAAGCCGCCCGCGAGCCGCAAGGACAGCGCGGAGATGTACGTGGTCGCGACGGGCTTTCGCGGCGGGGACGCCGAAGCTCCGCACCCCGACGAGCCGCCCGGCGCCCCCGAGGATACGCTGTGAGGGCGCTGGCGGGGGCGGCCCTGATCTGGGCGCTGGCGTCGTCGGCCGTCGCGGTGGCCGAGCCTGTCGGGCTGCCCGAGGGCTGCCTGGCGCTGGCGACCGTGGTCGGCGGCGACTGTTCGGTCCGGCATTTGGCGCGGTGCGCCGATTACGCGGGCGGGGTCTCGAGCTTTCTGGCCGACCGAGACGGGCGCCTGATCGAACGCGTGGACCGCGCGCAAGGACTGCTGGCCGAGCGGGTTTGGCGCCGCTCGCCGGTCGAAGACCCCTCGGCGCGCGCGATCGCGGCCGCGACGCTCGCCCGCACCCGGATCGGCGGTTTTTGGATCGAGATCGACCTCGACGCGGCGCTCGAGCCCGGCTGGGCCGGCGGTCCGCCGCCCGGCGCGGTCGAGCGCGCGGTGGTCCAGCGCGCCCGATCGGCTTCTGGCGAAGGCCTGACGGCGCTGGCGCGGCGGCTGAAGGCCTTGCGCGTGGG
>CAZBIG010000439.1:0-2632 GCA_964491865.1 uncultured Neomegalonema sp.
CCGCCGCGGCGACGACTGAAGCGCGACCAGCGCCGGCGCGCCGCCGTCCCGCAACTGCGCGCGACGGGATCGCCTGCGCCGCAGGCCCGGCTGCGCCCCGCGAAGCGCGGCGGCAAGCCGCCCGCGCGTCGGGCGAAGGCGCCCCGCGCCGCCCCCCGCAACGACCTCGGCGCCGAAAAGGCGCGCTGCGGGCGCTGGTCTCAGAACTCGGTTAACTCTAAAGCGAGATGCTCTCGCGCGACCCTAGGGCCCGGCGCGCCGCGCTCGCCCGACTGACGCGATCCGGCGCGGTTCCGCCGGACAGAATTCGGAGACCGTCGATGTCCGCAGGCCTGATCGTCGCTGTTATCCTCGTCGCGCTGGCGATCGTGTTGATCGCCAAAGCCGTGCGCATCGTGCCTCAGGGCGAGCAATGGACCCTCGAGAGCTTTGGGCGCTACGTGAACACGCTCGAGCCGGGGATCCACGTCATCATCCCGCTCTACCAAACGGTCGGCGCCCGGCTGAACATGATGGAGAGCGTGCTCGACATCCCGAGCCAAGACGTCATCACCCGCGACAACGCCATGGTGCAGGCCGACGCGGTGGCCTTTTATCAGATTATGAACGCCGCCGACGCGGCCTATCAGGTGCGCGATCTCGAGCGCGCCATGATCAATCTCACCATGACCAACATCCGCACGGTGCTGGGCTCGCTCGACCTCGACGAGGTGCTGTCGAACCGCGACGACATCAACGCCCGGCTGCTGACCGTGATCGACAAGGCCACCAACCCGTGGGGCGTGAAAATCACCCGCGTCGAGATCAAGGATCTGACCCCGCCCGCCGACATCACCGAAGCGATGGCCCGCCAGATGAAGGCCGAGCGCGTGAAACGCGCCGAGATCCTGCAGGCCGAAGGCGACCGCCAGTCGGCGATCCTGCGCGCCCAGGGCGAGAAGGAGGGGCAGATCCTCGAGGCCCAGGGCCGGCGCGAGGCCGCCTTCCTCGACGCCGAAGCGCGCGAGCGCCTGGCGCAGGCCGAAGCCTCGGCCACCACCATGGTGTCGGAGGCGATCGCCAAGGGCGACGTCCAGGCCCTGAACTATTTCGTGGCGACCAAATACACCGAGGCGTTGAAAGAGATCGCCGGCGCGGAAAATCAGAAGGTGATCATGATCCCGCTCGAAGCGTCGAGCGTGATCGGCTCGGTGGCGGGCATCGGCGAGCTGGCCAAAAGCGCGTTTCCGAAAAAGGACGCCTGAGGCCGTTTCCGTCCGCGCGGGCGTGATCGCGCGGGACGCGCGCGGAGGTTTGAGCTAGCGCCGGGCGGGGCTGGGCGGCGCGTCGATCGAGAAGAGGCGCCCCCCCTTTCGGCGACAGGCCGACGGCGGCGCGCGACGCGAGGTGAGCATGGCGGAGCTTTGGACCTTACTGGCCGACGCCGCGTGGATCTGGCTGGCGCTGGGCCTGGCGCTGCTGCTGCTCGAGCTGGCGACCGGCACGCTGTTTTTGCTCGGCCCGGGCGTCGCGGCCCTGCTGACCGCGGCGGTCGCCTACGTCGCGCCCGACGCGTCGGCCACGTTGTTGCTGACCGTGTTCGCCGCCCTGTCCGTGGCGCTGACGGTGGTCGGGCGCAGCGACCGGGTCCGCAGAGCCGTGCAGCGCGCCAGCGACCGCCCCCTGCTCAATCGCAAGTCCGACCAGCTGGTCGGCCGTCGCGTCTCGGCGCTGGCGGCGTTTTCGGCGGGCGAAGGTCCGGTGTCGCTGAACGACACGCGCTACCTCGCCCGGCTTGCGCCCGGCGAGGCCGAGACCGTGACGCCGGGCGAGACGCTCGAGATCCGCGCGGTCGACAGCGCGACGCTCATCGTCGCCCGCCCGCGGGGCTGAGCCCCCGGCGCCGCCGCCGCGGCGCCGCGCCGCAGACGCCGAGCGCCTCGATCGCGCCGCGTGAGCGGAATAAAAGCTGCTTGACCCTGATCCGACTCACCGTGGGGCGCGCCGCCAAGCCGCGCTCCGCACAGTAGCGAGGCGCGCCGAAGCGATGTCGGACCCGATCGAGACGGCCGCACGGGACGAGCCCGGCGGAGGCGAGCTGAGACGGAACCAACTGCTCGAAGCCGAGGCGCCGGGGCTGCGGCGCTTCGCTCGGGCCTTGGCCCCCGACGCGGACGCGGCGGCCGATCTGGTGCAGGACACGATGGCGCAAGCGCTGCACGCGTGGGACCAATGGCGGGGCGACGGGCCGTTGCGCGCCTGGCTGTTCACGATCATGCGGAACCTCAACCGGCGCAGCGCCGCCCGCGCGGCGCGCTGGCGCGCGATCGCGGCCCCCGACCGCGACCCGGACGCGCTTGAAGACGCGATCGAAGCGCGGATCCCGGCGCCGCCCGCCGTCGACCCCGTCTATCTCGGCGAGGTCGGTCGCGCCGTCGCCGAGCTGCCCGACGACCAACGCGCGGTGCTCGCGCTCGTGGCGGTCGAGGGCTTCAGCTATCAAGAGGCGGCGGACGCGTTGGGCGTGCCGATCGGCACGGTGATGTCGCGCCTGTCTCGCGCCCGAGAGCGTCTGCGCGCGCGCACCGAACCGCCGGCCGCGCGCCCGGCGCCCCCCAGACCCGCCGACGAGAGGAGCCGCCGCCGATGAGCG
>CAZBIG010000440.1:0-2612 GCA_964491865.1 uncultured Neomegalonema sp.
CGCGAAGTTTGGACCACGGAGAGCGCCGCTCCTGGCCGTTCCCCGCCGAACTCCGCCTCGAAGCGCTCGTCGGCTCAGGTGAGGATCGCTGACGTCGGAGCGGAAATGTCAGCTCTCGCCGCTTCGGCTTCTGTTATCGTGGGCAAAGCGGACGAGGGACAAGCGCCGGCGCAAGCCCGGGTTTGACCCGAAGCCGCCTAACGCCCGCAGTGCGCGTAGTGTCGGCTTTCAAATCGTGAGTGGACGCCGCGGCGCCGCACCGAAGTGCTGCGCGTCAAACGTGAGTGCGCTTCCGCGTCTTTCGCGTGGCGCGCGCCTGCAGGCCAAGCGGTCTTGTCGGCCAGGGTCAAGCGGTCGAACCCTATGAGCGTGGCGCCATGCGCATTTACTGGCGAGTCGAGCTTGACCGGCACCGCGCCGGACCAAACTGCAACCACGTTTGAGCATCGCGGAGGCGGACGATGTCGGCTCTCAAAATCCTTTACGATGACATCAAGGCGCATGGCGTCGCGCTTTCCGAAGACGATTGGCGAAAACTATGCGCGTCGTTCGAAGCTGTTGCTCTTGCGGCAGGCGATGTGATCCTTTGCCAGTCGCAGATCGCCGATCGCTGGATGTTCGTCGCCCAGGGCGTCGCGGCGTCCGCACAGACCACGATCGATGGCGAAGCCTGGATCGCGCGTTTCTTCGAGGCGGGGCACTTTGCGGCGAACCTACCAAGCGCTTGGCGTCGCGATTACTTCGTCGACGATCTTGTGGCGATCACGCCAGTTGCAGGCGTGTTCATCCCTGATGCGGTTTTCCGCGAGGCCTATCTTCGCGGCGGCGCGCTCGGCGTCTATCTGCGGCTCAAGGCGATGGAGACGTTGCTTTTTGACAAAGAACTGATCTGCGCAAAGACATCCGCGAGCCTCGAGCGCCGCTACGATTTTCTGGAAACGTTTTACCGGGACGTTCTCTCGAGCGTGCCGAAGAAAGACGTCGCGAGTTTCCTTGGCGTCACCCCGCAGAGCTACAGCCGTTTCTTGCGGCGCCGCTCCAGAAACGAGACCTAAACGCGCTCGCTTAACAAGGGTTCAGCCGCGCCGCGCGCCGTTCTGCTACCGAGGAGGTCGAAGTGTGCACGGCACGCAGGCGCGAGATAGAGGCGGGGCGGACACCATGAGCACGATTGCAATCCCGGGCGAAATGCCCCCAGCCCGGCGGTTCGGCTGGCCGCTGCGCGACCCCGAGCAGGCGCTGTTCAACATTAATCAACGCAGCAATGGACAATTTACCGTGGTGTTGAACCACCCGCTCCTGCGCGATGTGACCGCAGAGATGATCGCCTGGTGGTTTCGGAACTTTACGCGTTTGCGCGTGATCCTCGAGGACACGCCCCAATACGAGGGCGACGCGGTTCCCGCCTACTTGCTCTGGCATCCGAGCGACCACTTCGGCGCTGCTTTGCTCGGCCGGACGGCGGCCGACGGCGCGCCGATCCCTGGCGCAACCAAAATCCGCGTGCAGGAAGCAATGCAGTACGAGCGTTACGGTTGGCGCTATCCGGTAAACTCTGAGGTCACCGTGTTCTACTGCGCCGCAGACGGTTGGGCGATGGGGCGCCGCATCCCGCTCGTAGGGCCGGTGATGATGCTGCGCATTCACTTTAAGGACGTTTTCGAGAACGGCCGGCCGATCGGCGCGCACTACCATTATGAAATCACGATCGGGGCATCGGGCAACAACTTCGCATCAAAGGCGATCAACAAGCGCGTCACATCAGCCTTTGATACTGAGTTCTTCGCCGCTTGGCGTACGCATAACGTGATCGAAGTCGGCGTCTTTGAGAACTTTCTACCGGCGTTGTTTAAACAAAGGAGCGAGGCCCCGACGCTTCGCTATCATACGAATATGAATCAGTTCGCCGACCCCGGCGGAGACGGGCATGATCGCACTCTCTTCGACCGCCGCGTCGCCGCTCTCGCCGAAGCGGCCGATCCGCACGCCGAACTCGGGTTCGACCGGCCGACCTTTTTGTAATGACGCGTTTCTCACCTGAACGCCGGATTTCACATGGGCGCATGACGAGAGTGATCCTCCCCCCATTCCGCGGGTCCACCGTGTGTTGCGGATTATCACCCGGAGATGGAGGAGTAGTTGTGGGTCGCTCGATTACGCTGATCGTTAGCGAACATCTTGGGCCGATCGATGTCCGCTGATCCGACGAACTCCCCCCCTCGCCGCATAAGACGTTCACGACCGCTCCTGGCCCGTGTCTGCAGTGTCACCGCGCCGGGGCAGTGCGAGCTATCCGCCGCCTATCGGACGTCGCCGCGGCCGCCGGATACCGCCTAGCCTGACCCAAACGCACCATCGCTACGATACAGCGATTACGGTGTCCTTGGGACGCTTCGTCATCGTGCTATTTGCGATGGAAGCAGTTGAGTGATCTTAGACACAAGGTCACATCCAGGCGACTATTGCACTTTTGCCTCGGTTTTCAGGAACGCGATAACGTCGGCGCGGTCTTTGGCGCTCTTCAATTTCAGAACCATGCTTCCGCGAGCTTTTCCGTATTTTTTGTTGAAGGCCGCTGGGTTTGTCAAGTATTCATCTAAGAGGGCCTCGTC
>CAZBIG010000441.1:0-2611 GCA_964491865.1 uncultured Neomegalonema sp.
AGGCCTGCAGCAGCGCGGCCGGGCCGAGATAGCGGTCGCCGTTCCACCAGTAGCTGGGGCAAGAGGTCGAGCACGAGGCGCACAGGATGCACTCGTAAAGCCCGTCGAGCTGCTTGCGATCGTCGATCGACTGCTTCCACTCTTTCTCGGGCGCCGGCGTTTTGGTCCCGAGCCAGGGCTGGATCGAGGCGTGCTGCGCGTAGAAATGCGTCAGATCGGGCACCAAATCCTTGACCACAGGCATATGGGGCAGCGGGTAGATCCGCACCGGGCCCGAGATCTCGTCGATCCCGGTGGTGCAGGCCAGCCCGTTGGCGCCGTCGATGTTCATCGCGCACGAGCCGCAGATGCCTTCGCGGCATGACCGGCGAAAGGTCAGCGTCGGGTCGATCGCATTTTTGATGTGAATGATCGCATCCAGCACCATCGGCCCGCATTGATCGAGATCGACGTAGTAGGTGTCGATGCGCGGATTGGCTTTCGTTTCAGGATCCCAACGATAGATCTTGAACTGCTTCACGCGGTTCGACTTCGCGTCTTTGGGCTTCGGCCAAGTCTTGCCTTTGACCATCCGCGAGTTTTTGGGAAGGGCGAACTCAACCATCGGTCAGTCTCCGGTTGCGAATGCAGGGCGCGCGTCAGCTGTCAGGTCGGCGCCGAAATGGCGGAAGGCGTCGACCAGGCTTTGGCCGACGGCCGCCGGTCGATAGTCGGTGAGCGCGCGATGCCGGCCGGCGCGAGCCAGGGCCGCCGCGCGTTCCGGATCGTTGGCCAGCGTCTCCAGCGCGTCGGCCAGCGCGGCCGCGTCGCCGATCGGGGTCAGCAGGCCCGCGTCGTCGGCCAGGATATCGGCCGGGCCGTCGGTGTCGCTCGCCACCACCGGCACGCCTTGCGCCATGGCTTCGATCACGACCAGCCCGAACGGCTCGCTGCGCGACGGCAGGCAAAACACGTCAAGCGTCGCCAGGAAGTCGACCGCGTCGACCCAGCCGAGGAAGGCGACGCGATCCTCGAGGCCGAGCGCCCGGGCCCGCGCTTTCTGGCTTTCCGCGGCCGCCCCGTCCGGGCCGCCGAGGCGGACCTCGGCGTCGACGCCCCGACGGCGGAGCTCGTCCAGCGCGTCGATCAACAGGTCCTGGCCTTTCCGATCGCTCAGCACGCCGAGCGCGCCGATCACGAAGCGGCCGTCTTCGCGAAAGGGCCGCCGGTCGGCGACGCGTTTGGCCGCCGATTGCGCGTCGCCGTTCTTCACGGCCGCCACCCGCGGCCGCCGCCAGCCGAGCGTTCGCTCTCGGGCGAGATCCGCGGCGTGACGGGTCGACACGGCCATCCAATTGCGGAACAGCCGGCGGTCTCGAATGCGGTAATTGGGAAACCGGACCGCGTGCGTGGCCCATGGCCAAAAGGCCCACGCCCAAGCCCACGATTTCGCCCCCTGGTGCAGCACCGCCGCGACCGGCCCGGCCGCGCGCGCCGCCGCCCACGCCTTGCGGGACCAGAGCGGCGCAAGGGGGGCGGCGATCCGCGGGTCGAGCCGAACGCGCACGCCCAGCTTCTCGGCCCGTTCCGCCGCCGCCGGCGAGCCGGTCCAAAGCTCCGACGCGATGCCGGCCGCCGCCAACCCGTGAGCATGGGAGACGCTTGCGTTCATGACGCCGCCCCGCTCGTTGCAGGAAGAATGGATCACGATCACCGTCACGCGGCCGCACGCTCCTCGGCTTTGTGGTTAGACGTCTTAATAGACGCGCGCCTTGGGCAACATCTTCTCCATGGGGACTTCGTTCGACAGCGGATTGACGTGCACCGGACGGTTGCCCATGCGCACATCGCCGCCCTCGCCGAGCCAGGCCAGGCTGTGCACGCGCCAATTCTCGTCGTCGCGGTCCGGATAGTCTTCGCGCGCATGCGCGCCGCGGCTTTCCTTGCGCTCGACCGCCGAATAGGCCGTGGTGATGGCGTTCGCCATCAGGTTTTCAAATTCGAGCGTCTCCATCAAATCCGAATTCCAAACCAACGAGCGGTCGGTGACCTTGAGGTCGGCCTTCGCGTTCCAGATTTCAGTGATGCGATCGCAGCCTTGGCGCAGGGTCTCGTCCGTGCGGAACACCGCGAGATCCTCTTGCATGGCGCGCTGCATCCGGTCGCGCAGATCCGCGGTCGGGCTGGCGCCGTCGGCGTGCCGGATGGCGTCGAACCGCGTCATCGCCTTATCGACCGAGGCCGGGTTCAGCTCGGGGATCGGCGCTTCTTTCGACACGGTCTCTCCGGCGCGAATCGCGGCGGCGCGGCCGAACACCACCAGGTCGATCAGCGAGTTCGAGCCCAAGCGGTTGGCCCCGTGCACGCTCGCGCAGCCCGCTTCGCCCACGGCCATCAGCCCGGGCACCACCCGATCGGGGTCGTCCGCGGTCGGGTTCAGCACTTCGCCCCAATAGTTCGTCGGCACGCCGCCCATATTGTAGTGGACCGTCGGCAGCACCGGGATCGGCTCACGGGTGACGTCGACGCCGGCGAAGATCCGCGCGCTTTCCGAAATGCCCGGCAGGCGCTCGGCCAGCGTCTCGGGCGGCAGGTGGTTCAGGTGCAGGAAGATGTGGTCCTTCCGGTCCCC
>CAZBIG010000442.1:0-2600 GCA_964491865.1 uncultured Neomegalonema sp.
ATAGACCCGGCCGGGCTGTATCAGATCGGAAGCGAGCTGGCCGCCCAGTACGCGCGCAGCGCCGAGCGCGCGGCTGCAAACGCAAGGGACCAGGCCACCAACCTCGCCCCGTGCGACGATCCCGAGGCCAACGCCGAAATCGTGACGCGCGGCTCGGGCCTGGCCGCCGGGGCGGCCGCCTCGCGCGGCGACCTCATCCACCTGCTGCTCGAATTGCTGCCCGAAGTGCCGCCCGCCCAGCGCCGACCGCGCGCCGAGGCGATCTTGGCGCGTCACGGGGGCGGGTTCGACACGGCGACCCGCGCCGCCATGGTCGTCGAAGCGCTCGGCGTGTTGGCGATGCCCGAAGCGCCGCGCCTGTTCGGTCCGGGGTCGCGCGCGGAAGCGCCGGTCGGCGCGGTGTTGCCCGAGCTTGGACCGGGCGAACTGCACGGGGTGATCGACCGGCTGCTGGTCGCGCCCGACGCCGTGCTGATCGTCGATTTCAAGACCGGCGCGATCCCGGCCGCGCCGCCCGAAGCCTATCTGCGTCAGCTGGCGGCCTATCGGGCGGCTCTGCGGCCCTTGTTCGCGGACCGGCCGATCGAGGCCGCGCTGCTGTGGACGGCCGCGCCAAAGCTGGAGCCGATCCCGACGCCTGTGCTAGAGGACGCTTTCGGGCGGGCGGCGGCGGCGCTCAAAGGCGGCGCTTGACGTCACGCGCCGCGCGCCCCACCTGCCGGGCAGTTCAAGACCAGGCGTTCCAGAAGCGCCGCAAGCTAAGGAGTCCGCGATGAGCGAGACCAAATCAATCGCGATCACCGACGCGTCGTTCGACGAGGACGTCCTGAAGTCCCAAAAGCCCGTCATCGTTGATTTTTGGGCGGAATGGTGCGGCCCGTGTAAGGCCATCGCGCCAATGCTCGACGAGATCGCGCAAGAGAACGCGGCTGTGACGGTCGCGAAGCTCAATATCGACGAGAACCCGAACGTCACCGTGCGCTATAATATTCGCGGCATTCCGACGTTGCTGCTGTTCAAGGACGGCGAGGTCGTCAGCACGCAGGTCGGCGTCCCGAGCAATAAGGCCGCGCTCGCCCAATGGGTCGAGAAGCACGCCTGACGGCGAACGATGACAAACGACGCTCGCCTGACGGGGCGGGCGTCGCGCTTACTCGTGATCGCGCAGAACCCGGCCGGCCAAATACAGCGAGCCGCAGATCGCGATGCGCGGCGGCAGCTCTTTGAGGTCGTCGATCAGCTCGTGATTGATCGACCGCACGGCGCCGGAGAGAGATCCCGCGGTTTGCGCCGGAAGCCCGACGCGCACGGCCGCCGTCGCGACGGCCTCGGCGCTGAGGGCGGCGGGCTCTCCGGGGATCGGAACGGCGATCACCCGGCGGGCCAGACCGGCGAAGGGACGCAAGAACCCTTCGACGTCCTTGCTGTCCAACATGCCCACGAGGATGAACAGCGGCGCCGTCGCCTGCTCCTCGAGCTCGGCGAAATGCTCGGCCAAGGCCGCTCCGGCCGCAGGGTTGTGGCCGCCGTCGAGCCAGATCTCGGCCTCCGGCGGCGCTTCGGCGAACAACGGGCCGCGCCGCAGCCGCTGCAGCCGAGCGGGCCAGTCGACCGAGCGCATCGCGGTCGCGCAGGCTTCTTCGGACACCCCGAGCGTCCGCAAACAGGCGACCGCCGTACCGGCGTTGTCGATCTGATGCCGGCCCGGCAGCCGCGGCGGCGGCAAATCGAGCAGCCCTTCGTCGTCCTGAAACACCAGCCGACCGTTCTCAAGAAAAGCGCTCCATTCCGATCCCGAGCGGATCAGAGGGGCGCCCAGCGCGTGCGCGGCGCGCTCGATCTCAGCGAGCGCCGCCTCGGATTGGGGCGCGACGACGCACGGAATCCCAGGCTTGACGATGCCCGCCTTCTCGCGCGCGATCTCGGCGACCGTCTCGCCCAGATAGGCTTGGTGATCGAGCGCGATCGGCGTGATCGCCGACAGCCGCGGCGCGCCGATGACGTTGGTGGCGTCGAGCCGACCGCCGAGGCCAACCTCGAGCACGCACCAGTCGGCCGGCGTCCGCGCGAAAGCGAGGAAGGCGGCGGCGGTGGTGATCTCGAAAAACGTGATCGGCGCGCCGCCGTTGGCGCGCTCGCACTCGGCCAGCAGGTCCGCAAGCGCGCCTTCGTCGATCAACCGCCCGGCGAGGCGGATCCGTTCGTGGAAACGCGACAGATGCGGCGAGGCGTAGGCGTGCACCCGGTCGCCCTGCGCCTCGAGCCCGGCGCGAACGAAAGCGCAGGTCGAGCCCTTGCCGTTGGTGCCGGCGACGTGGATCACCGGGGGCAGGGCGCGCTCCGGCCGGCCGAGGCGCGCCAACAGCCGGTCGAGCCGCTCGAGCGACAGATCGATGACCTTGGGATGCAGCGACAGCAGACGGTCGAGAATGACGTCGCTGTGTTCCGCCCCCCCTTCCACGCCCGCTGTCGGGTTCGGGCCGACCTTCGCGGGGCTCACGGGGTCGCGTCCTCGAGCGCCGTCTCCGCCCGGGGCTCTTCCGGCTCGGTGACGAGCGAGCCGGGTTCGGGCAGTTCGCCCGCCGGCAGCATCGGCAGTC
>CAZBIG010000443.1:0-2585 GCA_964491865.1 uncultured Neomegalonema sp.
GGCTTTCCCGAAGCTCTGGTTTGAATGATCGGCGTTCGAGACGGCGCCCACGGTCGCCATGCACTCCTGGCGCACCATCCGCAATTCGCCCGAGCCGAGCCTGATCTGCGCGTAGCCGCCGTCGCGGCCGACCAATTGCGCATAGGTTCCGGCCGAGCGCGCGATCTGCCCGCCTTTGCCCGGCTTCAGCTCGACATTGTGAATGATCGAGCCCACCGGCATGCCCGACAACGGCATCGCGTTGCCCGGCTTCACATCCACCTTGGCGCCGGCGATCACCGTGTCGCCCTCGGCCAGCCGCTGCGGCGCGAGGATGTAGGCGAGGTCGCCGTCCTCATAGCGGATCAGCGCGATGAACGCCGTGCGGTTCGGATCATACTCGATCCGCTCCACCATCGCCGGCGCGTCCCATTTCCGCCGCTTGAAATCGATGACGCGGTAGAGCCGCTTGGCCCCGCCGCCGATCCGCCGCGCCGTGATCCGTCCGGTGTTGTTGCGGCCGCCCGACTTCGTGAGACCCTGGGTCAGGGTCTTTTCGGGGCGGCCCTTATACAAACCGGCGCGGTCGATCAGAACCAGCGAGCGCTGGCCCGGCGAGGTCGGCTTGAAGGTTTTCAACGCCATGTCTGTCGCCTGTCTTGCTGTCGTCCACGCGGCCCAAAGGCCATTGCGTCGCTCGAGGGGGCTCGACCGGGTTTAGAGCCCGGTCGAAACGTCGATCATGTGCCCTTCTTCCAGGGTCACGACCGCCTTTTTGAAATCGCTGCGCTGGCCGCGCCGGCCGCGGAACATCTTCCGCTTGCCGGCCTGCACCAGGGTGTTGATCTTGCGGACCTTCACATTGAAGAGCGCTTCGATCGCTTCTTTGATCTTCGGCTTGGTCGCGTCGAGCGCGACTTCGAAGACCACGGCGTTGTGTTCCGAAGCCATCGTGGCCTTTTCGGTGATGATCGGCCGACGAATGACGTCGTAATGTTCGGGCCGGATGCTCATGCCGTGGCCTCCTCAGCCGCCGTTTCCGCCCGGGCCGCCTGGGCCGGCGCGTCGCCGCTCAAGCGCTGCGCAAGCCCCATGAGGCCCGCCTTCGTCACCACCAGGGTGTCTTGACGCAAAATGTCGTACACATTCGCGCCCTGGCTCGGGATCACCACCATCTCCGGCAAGTTTTGCGCGGCGAGCTGGAAGTTCTTGTCGATCTCCGCCCCGTCGATCAGCAGCGTCTTGCCCCAGCCGAGCTTGTCGAGCCGCTCGCGCAGCGACTTCGTCTTGTGCGTCTCGACCGAAGCCTGGTCGAGCACCACCAGCTTGCCGGTTCTCGCCTTGGCGGAAAGGGCGTGCTTCAGCCCGAGCGCCCGGATCTTCTTCGGCAAATCATGCTCGTACGAGCGCGGCGTCGGGCCCTTATAGGTGCCGCCGTGCCGGAAGATCGGGGCCCCGCGCGAGCCGTGACGCGCGCCGCCGGTGCCCTTTTGCCGGTAGATCTTCTTCGTCGAGTAGCTCACCTCGGAGCGGCCCTTGACCTTGTGCGTGCCGGCCCGGCGCTTCGCCAATTGCCAGCGCACGACCCGGTGCAGAATGTCCGCGCGCGGCTCTTCGATGCCGAAAATCGCGTCGTCGAGATCGACTTCGCCGGCCTCGCCCGCGTCTAGCGTGACGACTGTCGCCTTCATTGCGCATTCCCTCCGTCGCCGGAGCCTTCCTGATTGACCTCGGCCTCGGCCGCCGCCGCCTCTTCGGCCGCCCGCGCCGCCGCCTCCGCGACGGATTTCAGCGCCGCCGGGAACACCGCGTTCTCCGGCGTCGGCTTCTTCACCGCGTCGCGCACCGTCACCCAGCCGCCCTTCGGCCCGGGCACCGCCCCTTTGACGAACACCAAACCGCGGTCGGCGTCGGTCTTCACCACCTGCAGGTTCTGCACGGTGACCCGCGCGTCGCCCATATGGCCGGCCATCTTCTTGCCCTTGAACACCTTGCCGGGGTCCTGGCACTGGCCGGTCGAGCCGTGGCTGCGGTGCGAGATCGACACGCCGTGCGAGGCGCGCAGACCGCCGAAGTTGTGACGCTTCATGGCGCCCGCGAAGCCCTTGCCGATCGACGTGCCCACCACGTCGACGAACTGACCTTCAAAGTAATGGTCGGCGGTGATTTCCTCGCCGACTTCGATCAAATTGTCGGGCGTCACCCGGAACTCGACGACCTTGCGCTTCGGGGCGACGCTCGCCTTCGCGAAATGGCCGCGCATCGGCTTCGTGACGTTCTTCGGCTTCGCGAACCCGGCGCCGAGCTGAACGGCTGTATAGCCGTCGCGTTCGGCGGTGCGCTGCGCGACGACCTGAAGACCCTCGAGCCTCAACACCGTCACCGGCGTCTGCTTGCCGTCCTCCGCGAACACCCGCGTCATGCCCAATTTTTGCGCGATCACGCCTGAACGCATGTCTGGGCCTCCTTCCTTCGCCAAAATCCCTCGGCGGGTCCCCCGATCGGGGAGCGTCGGCCGCGCCCGCCCCGGGCGCCGCCGACGCCGGGGATGGGTTCAGCGTGATTTCGACGTCGACGCCGGGCGCCAGATCGAGCTTCATCAGCGC
>CAZBIG010000444.1:0-2568 GCA_964491865.1 uncultured Neomegalonema sp.
GACGGGCTCCCCTTCGCGCCATCAGACTATGCGATCCGAGACAGACAGGGGGGGGGTTAGCCGAAGGCGCCCGGCGGCGCGGATCGCGCGCCGGGGCGCCGACGCGCGAAGGCGGTGAGGGGGCCATGGAGCTGTCGGGCTGTTACCGCTTCGATCGAGACCGCGAGACGGTGCTGGCGGCGGTGTCCGATCCGCGGGTGCTGGCGCGGTCGGTGCCGTTTCTCGCCTCGTTGCGCACGCTGGGGCCGGGGCGCTATGCGGGCGTGCTGGCGCTGCGGTTCGGACCGCTGCGCCTGCCCGTGGACGGTTTCGCCGAGATCGAGCCGGTCGAGCCGCCCGAGCGTTACCGGGTGCGCGTGGGGCGGCGCCCGAGCGGGGGGCGCGAGGTTCTTCTCGCGCTCCGCGCCGACGGGCCCGAGGCCGCGCTGGTCGGCTATCGGGTGGCGGTGGGCGCGCTCGGCCCGTTCGCGCCCTTTGGCCGCGCCTGGGTCGCCCGCACCGCGGCCGAGCAGTCGGGCCGCTTTTTCCAGGCCGTCGCGCGCGAAATGGGCGCGCGGGTCGCGCCCGCGCCGGAAGCGGCGGACGCGCTTTGGCGCGCGCCTGACGCTTGATTTCGTCGCCCGGGCGTCTTTGGTGGAGCGAACGGGTCCGCGCGCGGGCCGCAACCGCTCGGGAGGACGTTATGAAGCTCGCTGGTCGCTATCGGATCGCTGCGGAGCGCGACCGGGTCTGGGCGGGGCTGAACGACCCGGACATCCTGCGCCAGTCGATCCCGGGCTGCCAGGAGCTGACCCAGGAGAGCCCCACGGATCTCTCCGCCGCGGTGACCGCGAAATTCGGGCCGGTGAAGGCCACCTTCAAAGGCTCGGTGACGCTCGAGAACCTGAACCCGCCCGAGAGCTACACGCTGCGCGGCGAAGGCAAAGGCGGCGTGGCCGGGTTCGGCAAGGGAACCGCCGACGTGACGCTCGAGGCGGTCGAGCATGAGGGCGCGCCGGCCACCATTTTGAAATACGACGCCGACGCCCAGATCGGCGGGAAACTGGCGCAGATCGGCTCGCGGCTGGTGGGCGGCGCGGTGAAGCGGATGGCGGGCGAGTTCTTCACGGCGTTCGCCGCCGCGCTGGAGGCCGAAGCCGAAGAGCTGCCTGTCGAGGCCGAGGCGGACGACGCGGCGGACGGCCCGGCCGTCGCCTGAGCGCCGCCGGGCCCTCCGCCGGGCGGCCGGCGGCGCGGCCCCGTCCCCGCCGATCGCCCCCAACCGTCCGTCCGCGAGCCCTTGTCAACCTTTCGGAGCCCCATGACCGCGCCCCAATCGATCGACGCCGTGCAAGAGCTGTTGTCCCGCGCGGGCTATGTCTGCCCGCGCCCTTTGGCGACGGTCGTTTTTTTGGCCTTGAAGCTCGGCCGGCCGCTGTTCCTCGAGGGCGAGGCCGGCGTCGGCAAAACCGAGATCGCCAAGGCGCTGGCCGAGAGCCTGGGCCGCCGGCTGATCCGTTTGCAATGCTATGAAGGGTTGGACGCGGCCTCGGCGGTCTATGAGTGGAACTACGCGGCCCAGATGATCGAGATCCGGCTGGCGGAGGCCGGCGCCCGCGACCGCGACGCGCTGGCCTCGGCGCTGTTCGGCGAACGCTTCTTGATCGCGCGGCCCCTTTTGGAAGCCATGCGGCCGCAGCCCGGCGGCGCGCCGGTGCTGCTGATCGACGAACTCGACCGCACCGACGAGCCGTTCGAGGCGTTTTTGCTCGAGGCGTTGAGCGATTTCCAAGTGACGATCCCCGAACTCGGCGCGATCCGGGCGCCGGAGCCGCCGATCGTGGTGCTGACCTCGAACCGCACCCGAGAGGTCCACGACGCGTTGAAGCGGCGCTGCCTGTATCATTGGGTGGAGTATCCGGACCTCGAGACCGAACTCGCGATCCTGCGCGGGCGCGCGCCGGAAGCCCAGGAGGCGCTCAGCCGGCAGGTGGTGGCGTTTGTGCAGCGCCTGCGCGCGGAGGACTTGTTCAAGAAGCCGGGCGTCGCGGAAAGCATCGACTGGGCGCGCGCGCTGGTGGCGCTCGACGCGGTGGCGCTGACGCCCGAAACGGTGACCGACACCTTGGGGGCGCTGCTGAAGTATCAAGACGACATCGCCAAGGCGCGGAGCGGCGCGGCCGGGCGGATTCTGGCGGAGGTGACCGAAGCGCGCGCGGCGCCGGACGGGGCCCCGTGAGGACCGCGCGCCGGGTTTGGACCAGGGGAAGCGGAGATCCGGGGCGTCGAGCCCCGGCTCTCCGGGGATTTTTGAGGGGAAGCGGAGACCCGGGGCGTCGAGCCCCGGCTCTCCGCCTGGGCCCCCCGCTCGGTCCGGCGCCGCAAGACGGCGATCTCGGCGGCGCTCAAGCTCACCATCGAGAGAGGGCCGCCTCTCTCGACGGAGCCCCCGTCGCCCGTCCGGATCGCGGAGCGCGGCCGCCCCGTCCAGGGGCGCTCGGCCCAGGCCGAGCCGCGAAACGCGCCCAGGACCGGGCGGCCGCCCACCGCGCCCGCGAACCGGCGGCGGCGGCTCGGGCGAGAGGGGCG
>CAZBIG010000445.1:0-2542 GCA_964491865.1 uncultured Neomegalonema sp.
GCGCCGGATCAGGCTAAGCGCGCAGTCGAGACCGCCGCCGCGCGAACCGGCGCCGGCGCCGCCGAGACCGCGGACGGGGCCAAGGGCGAGCCGGCCGCGCCGGCCGCGGACGGGCCGGTCGCGCCCGTGGTGCGCACGCTCGACGGCGAGAAGATCCGCAAGCTGGTCGCCGAAGTGCGCCGGTCGGTCGACGCCGCGCGCGCCGCCGCGGAAGGGCCCCGCACCGCGGAGGGCCTCGCCAAGAGCGCCAGCCTGGTGTTCGCGCAGTGGCGCGCGGTCGAGGACACGGAAGATCTCCGCCGGTTGAAGCGGTTCCGCGACGAGTTCGTCGACGATCCGTACTTCTGCGAGCGCGCCGAAGACCGGATCGACGCGTTGCGCCGCGAACGGGTCTGGAGCCGCGCCGATTTCGGCTTCCGGCTGGTCACGGGCATGGCGATCATCGGCGCGGCGGTGTGGGCTCTGGATCAGAACGACCGCCTCCCCGAGTGCTTCCTGGCTTGCGGGGCCCGCACCGCGTCGCGCTTGCCGGTGGTCGCCCGGGGCGATTCGCCCGCCGGGTCCGCCGCGGCGGGCGCTGCCGACGCGGCCCGAAGCCGGATCGCCGATCTCGAAGCCGCCCTCGAGACCAATCGGGCCGAGACCGCGCGGCTGCGCGCGCTTCTGTCGCAAGACAGCCCGGACGTCGCCGCGCTCCGATCGGAGCTCGACGCGGCCCAAACCCGCTCGGCGTCGTTGGCCGCCGAGTTGGCCGCCGTCCAGACCGACCTCAAAGACGCCGCCGCCCGCGCCGGCAAGGCCGAGCGCGAGCTCGAGCAAGCCCGAGCCGCGTCGGTCGCCGCCGCGGCGGCGCGCGACAAAGCCGAGGCGGCGCGCGACCGCCTGGCCGCCGCGCGGGATCAGGCGATCGCCGATCGCGACGCGGCCATTGCGGCTCAGAAGGAAGGCGACGCCGGCCCCCGGATCGCCGCGCTGACGGCCGAACGCGACCGCCTGAGCGCGGAACTCGACAGCGCCAAAGCGTCGGTCGCCGCGCTCGAGCGTCAGGTGGCCGAAGCGGCCGAACGGACCGCGGCGCTCGAGACCCAGGTCGCCGCGCTCGAGACGCGGTCGGCGACGGCCGAGACCGGCCGTCCCGCGCTGGCCGCGGCTCAGCTGCCGGCCCGCGGCGCCGAGGCGGGCGGGGACGGATCGTCGATCTTGATGTCGTTCTTCCTCGAGCGTCAGGAGCAGATCTACGCGCAGCGGCGCGAGCGCAACGGGGCGTTGGCGCGGTTTCCGGTGATCAACGCAACCGACATCCGCCGCATGCAGGCCTGCATCGAACGCGAGACCGCGTATCGCGTCGGCGTCGACGGCATTTGGGGCCTCAGAACGTCGCGGGCGATGGTCGACATCTCGGCCGACGAAGCCCGCGCGGTCGCCGGCTGCCTCGACGAAAGCTGACGGGAAAGCCGTCGATCCCGCCCGGGGCCGATTGCGTCGCCGAGCGGGATCGGCCACCCTCCGGCCACGGCGCGGCAGCGCCGCCACTGGGAGGATCGTCATGCAAACCCGCGCCGCCGTCGCCGTCGCCGCCGGCCAGCCGCTCGAAGTCACCACCGTCGAGCTGGACGGGCCGCGCGAGGGCGAAGTCCTTGTCGAGATCAAAGCGACCGGCATCTGCCACACCGACGAATTCACCCGATCCGGGGCCGACCCAGAAGGCGCCTTTCCGGCGATCTTGGGCCATGAGGGCGCAGGCGTCGTGGTCGATGTCGGGCCCGGGGTGAGCAGCCTGAAAAAGGGCGACCACGTCATTCCGCTTTACACGCCCGAATGTCGTGAGTGCGAATATTGTCTGCATCCGAAGACGAATTTGTGCCAAAAAATTCGGACGACCCAAGGAAAGGGCGTGATGCCGGACGGCACGTCTCGTTTCAAGACTTTGGATGGCGAGCCAATCCTGCACTATATGGGCACATCGACGTTCGCCAACTTCACCGTGTTGCCGGAAATCGCGCTGGCGAAGGTCCGCGAGGACGCGCCGTTCGATAAGATCTGCTATATCGGCTGCGGGGTCACCACCGGCGTCGGGGCGGTGATCAACACCGCTAAGGTCGAGCCGGGCTCCACGGTGATCGTGTTCGGTCTCGGCGGGATCGGCCTGAACGTGATCCAAGGCGCTCGGTTGGTCGGCGCGGACATGATCGTCGGCGTCGACGTCAATCCCGCCAAAAAGGCCTGGGGTGAAAAATTCGGAATGACGCACTTCGTCAATCCGAAAGAAATCGGCGGCGACTTAGTCCCTTATCTGGTTGATTTGACCAAGGGCGGCGCCGATTACACCTTCGAATGCGTCGGCAATGTCCAACTGATGCGCTGGGCGCTTGAAAGCTGCCACAAAGGGTGGGGTGAAAGCGTCATCATCGGCGTGGCCGGCGCCGGGCAAGAAATCGCGACGCGGCCGTTCCAGCTCGTCACCGGCCGGGTCTGGCGCGGGTCGGCGTTCGGCGGCGCGCGCGGGCGGACCGACGTGCCGAAGATCGTCGACTGGTACATG
>CAZBIG010000446.1:0-2537 GCA_964491865.1 uncultured Neomegalonema sp.
TCGCGCTCGGCCGAACGGCGGCGGCGCTCGACCGGCTCGCGGCGTCGGGCGCGCGGCTGTCCGACGCCCCGGTCGCGCACTATCCGATCTGGACCCGGTGCCTGACGCATTCAGGGCAATTCGAAACCCTGGTCGCGGAAACCGCCGCGATTGCGGCGGACTACGACCGGCAACGCGCGTGGTTCGCAAGCTTGCAGGAGCTGTCGAACGCGGGCGATCCGGAGCTCGTCCGGCGCTACCGCGCGGCCGTCGAGCGCGCCGAGCCCTTGCCGCGCCGGGTCGCCGCGCTGATCCTGCGCAAATACGACGCGCCCGAGGCGCCGGACGGCGTCGACGCGCTGCTCGACCAGATCGAGGCTGAGCTCGACTTCGGCGCCGCCGAGTGGCTGCGCGTGCGCCACATGATCCCCTTTGTCGACGACGTCTGCCCGATCCGACTGCGCATCACGGCGCGCATGGCCCGGCGGTTCGATCAGGCGCGCCGCCGGGCCCGCACAGCGCCGCGGACGCTCGACTATTTCGCCGCCGCCGACCTGCTGCGGCTCGCCTGGTTCTTTTGGGACCTCGAAACGGCGCGCGACGCCCTGGCGCTGATCGAGCGGCCGATGGCCGAGCAGACCGACACGACGGCGCGCCTCGCCGCGCACGCGCCCGTTTTCGGCGCGGAAATGGCGCGGGCCAGCGCGGCGCTGGTCGCGGATCTGCAAAGCGCGGATCTCGACGCCCGCTTCGCGACGCGCGCGCTCGACCCGGCCGCCTTCACCGTCGTCGTGCCGGCGCACATTCCCCACCAGCTCGACGGCGCGCGCCGGCCGTTCACCGACTATCTCGAACTCGCGCACGCGACCTGGCGCGCGCTGCAATCGCGCGGCGCCCCCGCCAAGCTGATGCTGACGCCGCTCGAGACCAGCTTTGTGCGCGGCTTCACGCCGCCCGACGCCGCGTTTCTCAGCTATCACACCCGACACCGGCAGCAGGCGCCCGAAACGGGCGCCTGGCGCGCGAAAGAGGGCCATCTGCCCCGGCTGATGACGGTGGATCGTCTCGGCTATGCGGGCTGGTCGTCGCTCGCCCAAGCCGCGACGGACCCGACGCCGGCGGCCGACCCGGCCGAGGCGGCGGCGTATCGCGAGACGCTGCGAAACCGGTTTTTGGGCGCGCGGCTCACCAAGCACCCGCAGCCCGCGGCGGACGCCGCGGCGCTTGGCCCGCTCGACCAGGCGATCTTTTTTCCGCTGCAGAAACCCGAAGACCGGGTGGCGGGGCTGGTCCATTTTTCGATGTTCGACGCGCTCGAGACCCTCACGGCCGCCTGCGCGCGGATCGGTCGGCCGCTGATCGTGAAGCGGCATCCGAAATGCTGGCGGCGCGACGTGTCCGAGGCGTTGTCCAAAGCGGAACGGGCCGGCGCCCGGGTCGTCGACGCGTCGATCCACGATCTTCTGCCGCGCGTGGCCGCCGTCGCGACCATGAATTCGGGCGTCGGCTTCGAGGCGCTGTTGGCGGGCGCGCCCGTGATCCTGCTCGGGGCCGCCGACTATCGCTGGGCGGCCCATGAGGCGACCACCCCGTCGGCGCTGACGGCGTTGCTTGCGCGCGGCGCGTTGGGCCTGGATCAAGCGCGCCTCGACGCGTTCTTGCTGCACTACGGCCGAGACCATTGCGTCGACTTGGACGATCCGGCCGACATGGCGCGCGTGATTGAAACCCGACTGCTGGCCCCTCGGCCCGCGGTCGAAACAGCACTCTAGGGAAGGGCGAAGGATATGAGCCGCTCAAACTACTTGTTCACCTCCGAATCGGTCTCGGAAGGGCATCCGGACAAAGTCTGCGACCAGATTTCGGACGCCGTCGTCGACATGATCGTCGCGCGCGAGCCCGAGGCCCGAATCGCCGTCGAGACCGCGGCCACCACCAACAAAGTCGTGCTGATGGGCGAGCTGAAGATCTCGGACGAGAATTCAGTCAGCCCCGAGGAGATTTCCGCGGTCGCCCGTGAGACGATCCGCGAAATCGGTTATCAGCAGAAAGGTTTCCACCACCGGACATGCTCGATCGACAATTACATCCACGAGCAAAGCCAAGACATCGCGCAGGGCGTGGACGCGTCTGAAAGCAAAGAAGAGGGCGCGGGCGACCAGGGCATCATGTTCGGGTTCGCGACGAACGAAACGCCCGAGCTGATGCCGGCCCCGATCCTGTACGCGCACAAGATCCTGAAGGCGCTGTCGGACGCGCGGCATTCGGGCAAAGAACCGCTGCTTGAGCCCGACGCTAAGAGCCAGGTGACGGTCGAGTATCGCGACGGCAAGCCGGTGCGCGCCCACACCATTGTTTTGTCGACCCAACACAAGGCGCGCGACGGCTCGAAAGAGCTGACCAGCCAGGACGTGCGCGCCCTGGTCGAGCCCTATATCCGCGCGGCGCTTCCCGAAGGCTGGCTCGACGCCGAGACGGTTTGGCACGTGAACCCAACCGGGCGCTTCGTGATCGGCGGTCCCGACGGCGACGCGGGTCTGACCGGGCGCAAGATCATT
>CAZBIG010000447.1:0-2526 GCA_964491865.1 uncultured Neomegalonema sp.
GGGCTTTTACTGCAGCAAACCCGCGCCGGTGGCGGATGCGGAGGTCTGGCTTGCTCGACTGCCGGGCGACGCAGCGCTACTGGATAGCGACATTGCTGCATGATCTGCAGGCGGTCGCCTATGCCAGCCGCAGCGCGATCGCAGACGACCGCGCGACCGCGCTGGCGTCGATCGTCGCCGCCGCGGAGCGCGCCAATCGCGCCGAGGGCGTTTCCGGCGCGCTTCTCTGTTCGCCCTCGCATTTCGCCCAGATCCTCGAGGGCCCCGTCGCGGCCGTCGAGACCGTGTTCGAGCGGATCCAGCGCGACCCGCGCCATTGCGAGATCCAGGCGCTCTACGCGACGCCCATCCGGGCGCGCGCCTTCGCCGGCTGGGGCATGGCGTCGGCGGGGCTCCTCGACAGCGACGCGGCGCTCGACGCGCTCCTGGCCCAGGGCGCCGCGGCGCGCGCGTCGGCCGACGGCGGCCCTCAGGGACAGCAAGCCCTCGCCGTGCTTCGCCGCCTGCTGCTCGATCGTCTGGCGGTCTGAGGCCCGGCCTCTTTCTTTTTTTGCGACGCCGAGCGCGCCGGGCTCGGCGCGGACGGCCCCGCCCGCTTTGGCCGCAAGGCGTCGGCGCGGCCACATCGCGCGCGCTCGGCGTCCTCAGCCTGTCGACGAATCGGCTAAGCGCGCCCATTTGTGCGCGCATGACGTCCGACGCGCCGTCGCGCTCGGGATCGCCGGCCGCGGCTGAGATCCCGGAGACAGAGGCCCCCGATGGCGACCGCCGATCCCCGCCCGACCCCGCCCGACGCCGAGCCCCGCGCCAGCGCGCCGCCCTACGGCCGTTGGCCCTTCGGCTGGTTCGAGCGGCTGGTCGACCCCTACGCCCCCTATGACGAACGGACGCCGCCGCCGGCGAAGCTGTTCGACTTCTACCGCGAGATGCTGAAGCCCGTGCGCGGAATCGTGCTGTTGTCGGCGGGCCTCGCCCTGATCGTCGCGGTGCTCGACGCGCTGATGATCGCCTTCGCCGGCCGCATCGTCGACATTCTGACCGAAACCACGCCCTCCGAGATCTGGGCCCTGCACGGGACCGAGCTGAGCCTGATGGCGTTCGCCGCCTTCGGCCTCCGGCCGGTGGTGATCGGCCTCGAACGGCTGCTGATGGGGCAGGGGTTTTTCCCGTCAATGGGCGCGATCATCCGCTGGCGGACCCACCGCCACATGCTCCGCCAGTCGGTCGGCTTCTTCAACGACGACTTCGCGGGCCGCATCGCGAATAAGCAGATCCAGCTCGCGCCGGCGTTCAACGACACGGTGTTCCAGTTCCTCGACGCCATCTGGTACGCGCTGGTCTACGTGATCGCCGCCGCGGTGATCTTCGGCGACACCGATCCGCGGCTGCTGATCCCGCTGGGGATCTGGTTCGCGCTCTATATCGGCACGGCCTGTTGGTTCGTGCCCCGGGTCACCGAAATCGGCATGCGCGTCGCCGAAGCGCGCAGCCGCCTCGCCGGCCGCATCGTCGACAGCTACACCAACATTTTGACGGTGAAACTGTTCGCCCACGCCGCCAAAGAGGACCTTTACGCCCGCGACGCGATCGAAGACATGCGCTGGACTTTCGCCGAGCAGACCCGGCTGTTCACCCGCCTCGAGATCGTGATGACCCTGGTCAACACCGCATTGATCGGCGGCACGCTCGGCTACGGCGTCTGGCTGTGGACCGGCGACGCGATCTCGGTGGGCGCGATCGCGGCCGCGTCGGCGCTGGTGCTGCGGCTGCAGGCGATGACCGACTGGATCATGTGGACCCTGTCGATGCTGTTCCAGAACATCGGCACGGTGCAGGAGGGCGTCGAGACGGTGTCGCAGCCCCACCGGCTGCAAGACGCGCCCGACGCGCCGGCGCTCGAGGTCACCGCGGGCGCGGTGCGGTTCGACGATGTCAGCCATTTCTACGGCCGCGGCGCCCGCAACGGGCCGGCCGGCGGCGGCGCCGGCGTCGACCGGGTCGCGCTGTCGATCGCGCCGGGCGAGCGGGTCGGCCTGGTCGGCCCGTCGGGCGCCGGGAAATCCACGCTGATGAACCTGACCTTGCGTCTGTTCGACCCCGAGCAGGGCCGCATTCTGATCGACGGCCAGGACATCCGAGGCGTCACGCAGGACTCGCTGCGACGCCAGATCGGCATGGTGACCCAGGACACCTCGCTGCTGCACCGCTCGGTGCTCGACAACATCCTCTACGGCGCGCCCGAAGGCGCGGACGCGGCGGCCGCCGAGGCCGCGGCGCGGCGGGTGTCGGCGCACGAGTTCATTCTCGAGCTGCAAGACCGCGACGGCCGGCGCGGCTACCAGGCCCATGTCGGCGAGCGCGGGGTGAAGCTGTCGGGGGGCCAACGCCAGCGCGTCGCGCTCGCGCGGGTCGTGCTCAAGAACGCGCCGATCCTGATCCTGGACGAGGCGACCTCGGCGCTCGATTCCGAAGTCGAGGCGGCGATCCTCGACAGCCTGTACGGGCTGATGGAGAACAAGACGGTGA
>CAZBIG010000448.1:0-2520 GCA_964491865.1 uncultured Neomegalonema sp.
GCCGACGGGCCCGGCCCAAGTCGCGGACGACCGTCTCCGCGCGCTCGGCGTCGCGCGCGTCGCCGAGCGGTTCGCGCCGCTCGACAGGACGGACGCGCCCGCCGCCCGCGAGGCGGTCTCGCCGCCGCCGGTTGGATCCTCCGAACCGCTTCGCGACGATCCGCTTGAGCGCTCAGCCCTCGCGCGGCCCTATGCGTCGAGCCAAGCCGCGTCTGGCCAAGCCGCGTCGAGCCAAGCCGCGTCTGGCCAAGCCGCCGGGCCGTGGTCGGGCGCGCCAAGCCCAGACGCGTCGGCCGCCGCCCTCCGCGCCGCCCTGAACCCGCGACAGCTTTCGCCCGTCGCCGGCCGCGCCGCGGCCGCGGCCGCGCCCTCCGACGAAAGCCGGGTCGAGGCGCTGTTCAACCGCGTCAGCGCCGCCGCGGCGGGGGACAATCCGAGACGGATCGCGCAGCGCGCCAAGGCCGAGGCCTTCAGCGCGCGCAACGGGCTCACCGCCGCGAGCCGGGCCGTGGGGCGGGTCTTGAGCTTCGGGGCCGGGTTTCTGGGCGCTCTGGCGCTGCTGGCCCTCGGCGACGCGCTGCTGATGCGCGCGGCGGCGCCGGGGGCCGAGCCTTTCGGGCGCGACGCGCCCGCGCTCGAGGCCGGGTCGGCGACGGCGTTGCTGTTCCTTGGGATCTCGGCGCTCAACATGATTTATCGCGCGAGCGTCAACGTCGCTTGGACCCTGCGTTACGACCCCATCGGCCTGCTGATGCTCGCGGCTCCGACGCCGCCGCTGATCATGCTGTTGCTGGCGACGCTCTGCTTCCGACTGCTCTACGATCCCGCGCCGCTGCCCGCGGGGCCCGCGCCCGAGCCGTTCGGGGCCCTGTGGTTTCAGCTCGTCGTCCTCGCGGTCGGCGTGCTCTATCCGTTTTACTGGCTGCTCAACCTCAGCCCGTCCTACCAGCGCGGGGCGGGCTGGAGCGCCGCGCTCGGGACCATGCTGATCTTTTCGTTCGAGATCGGGCTCTTGATCGGCGCCGCGCTGTTCGCTCTTCAGCGCTGGCGGCGGGCCGCGCGCGCCGCGTCCTGACGGTTTCGACGGACGCCGCCCGGGCCGCGATCGCTTTCGATTGCAAAATCGCGCCGGACGCTCCCATTTTCTGGGCATGAGCAAGAAAGCTGACAACCCCGCCGAGCCGTTCCGCAAAGCCGTGTCCGAGGCGACGCGCGCCTTGGCGGGGGAGGCGGACCTGACCGTGAAGTTCAGCGTCGACCCCCCGGGGCTGTCGGGCGACATCGCGCGGCTGCCGCAGGTCTCGCACCGCATGAGCGCTCAGGAGGTGCGGCTGGCCCGCGGACATGGCGACGCCTACGCGATGCGCGCCCGGCACCATGACGGCGGCGTGCACGCCCGTCACACGCCGGCCGGCGAGATGGCGCGGCAGCTGTTCGACAGCCTCGAGGCCGCCCGGGTCGAGGCCATCGCCTGCCGCGACCTGCCCGGGGTCGCCGACAATCTCGACATGCTGCTGCTGGACGAGGCCAAGCGCAAAGGCTGGGGCGATCAAGCGGGCGGCCGGCTCGGCGGCGAGGGCGAGGTGGATCTGGTCGAAGCCGCTCGGCTGCTGGTGCGGCGTCACGGCGGGGGGCGGCCCCTGCCGGCCGTCGCGGCCGCGGCGCTGGCGCGCTGGCGCGAGACGCTCGAGGACCAGACCGCGGCGTCGCTCGAGCGTTTGGATTCGTGCCTCGACGACCAGGACGCCTTCGCGCGGCTCGCTTGGCGCATGATCGAAGAAATGGGCTTCGGCGAGCAGCTCGGCCCGCCGCCCTCGGACGGTTCGGACGAGGATCAGCCGCCCGAAGAAGACCAGGATCAGCCGCAAGACGAGCCGGAGGACGCGCAGGAAGACAGCGACGGCGGCGACGCGCCGGACGAGAACGACGGGGGCGACCAGCCGCAAGATCCCTCTGACGCGGCGGAGCAGGACCAGTTCGCCGCGGTCACCGCGCAGCTTGGCGAGGACGGGGCCGAGCCCGATCAACAACTCGAGGATCCCGAAGGCGCGCCGCCGCCCGCGCAGCCCGCCTCGGCGGGCGAAAGCGAGGCCGACCCCGAGTATCGCGCCTTTTCACGCGCGCTCGATGAAATCGTCACCGCCGAAGAGATCTGCGACCCCGAAGAGCTCGAGCGACTGCGCGGCTTCCTCGACCAGCAACTCGCGCCGTTGCAGGGCGCGGCGGCGCGGCTGGCGAACAAGCTGCAGCGTCGGCTGCTCGCCCAGCAGAACCGCGCTTGGGAGTTCGATCGAGAGGAGGGCGTGCTCGATGTCGGCCGGTTGGCGCGCGTCGTGGCGAACCCCACCACGCCCTTGTCGTTCAAAGTCGAGCGCGACACCGAGTTCCGCGACACGGTCGTGACGCTGTTGATCGACAATTCCGGGTCGATGCGCGGTCGGCCGATTTCGATCGCGGCGATCTCGGCCGACATCCTGGCCCGCACCCTCGAGCGCTGCAACGTCAAGGTCGAAATCCTCG
>CAZBIG010000449.1:0-2511 GCA_964491865.1 uncultured Neomegalonema sp.
ACAAGACCCAAGTCTTCGTCGAGCACGAGGGCGACTATTACCGCACCCGCCTGACCCATTCGCTCGAAGTGGCGCAGATCGCCCGCACGATCTGCCGGGCGCTGGGCCTCGACGAGGATTTGGCCGAGACCCTGGCGCTCGCCCACGACCTCGGGCACACGGCCTTCGGCCACGCCGGCGAGACCGCGCTCGACGAAGCGATGAGGCCGTTCGGCGGGTTCGACCACAACGCCCAAGCGCTGCGCGTGGTGACGCGTCTGGAGACGCGGTACGCCAGCTTTGACGGGCTGAACCTGACCTGGGAGACGCTGGAGGGGCTGGTGAAGCATAACGGGCCTCTGATCGGCCCGTTGGCGGACCGCGATCAGGCGCCGCCCGAGGACGTGGCGGCGGTCGACCGGGCTTTCCCGCTCGAGCTCGACACGCTGGCGAGCGCCGAGGCCCAGGCGGCGGCGATCGCCGACGACGTGGCCTATAACAATCACGATCTCGACGACGGGTTGCGGGCGCGACTGTTCACGCTCGAGGAGGCGGCGGCGCTGCCGATCGTGGGCGACGCCGTGCGCGAGGCGGCCGCGGCCTATCCCGGGATCGATCCGCGACGGTTGCGCTACGAGGCGCTGCGGCGGGTGTTCGGCGCGATGGTCGAGGACGTGATCGCCGAGAGCGCCCGACGGCTGGACGCGCTCGGGCCCGACAGCGCGGCGGCGGTGCGCGGCGCCGGCGCGCCGGTGATCGGCTTCTCGCCGGCGATGACCGAGAGGCTGGCGCCGCTGCAGCGGTTTTTGTTCGAGCGGATGTACCGCCACCACCGGGTCAACCGGATGATGTCGAAGGCGAAGCGGGTGCTGAAAGAGCTGTTCGAGCGGTTCATGGCCGAGCCCAATCTGCTGCCCGGCTTTTGGCGGCCGGAGATCGAGCCGTTGGAGGGCGCGGCCCGCGCGCGGCGCGTGGCGGATTACGTGGCCGGCATGACCGACCGGTACGCGCTCGAGGAGCATCGCCAGCTGTTCGATCCGCTGGCGGGCGTTTGAGGCGCGCGCCGCGGCGTCGGCCGTCGCGGCGGCGCCGGGGTCGGGGGCGGCCGCCGCGCGGGGCGCGGCGTCATTTGAGATCCCGCCCGCCCGCCCTTGCGGACGGCGCCGCGACGCCCCGCGCCGCCGCGTCGCGCGGCGTCGACCGGGTCCGTCCTGCGTCCTCCTGCGTCCTCCTGCGCGCCGCGGCCGCCGTTCGGTGTCGACGACCCCGACAGGGGCGTCTAGGAAGCCGAGGCGGCGCGGCGGCGTCGCGGGCGCGGTCGGGCGACGGGAGAAGCGTGATGAATCTGTTCGCGGACTATCGCGACGCCGTTTTGCGGGCCCTCGAGGGTCTGGTCGCGGACGGCGTCTTGCCCGAGGGCTTGTCCTTCGACGCGGTCGCGGTCGAGCCGCCGAAGGATCCCGCCCACGGCGATCTGGCGACCAACGCCGCGATGGTGTTGGCCAAGCCCGCCAAGGCCAAGCCGCGCGACGTCGCCGAGGCGCTGGCGGGGCGGCTCGACGCGGATCCGCGGATCGTCTCGGCGGCGGTGGCGGGGCCGGGTTTTCTGAATTTGCGCCTGGACGCCGGGGAATGGCGCCGCGTGACGGCGGCGGCGCTGGCGGCCGGCCCGGATTTCGGCCGCTCGACCCTGGGGGCCGGCCGTCGCGTCAACCTCGAGTACGTCTCGGCCAATCCGACCGGCCCGCTGCATGTGGGGCACACCCGCGGCGCGGTGGTGGGCGACGCGCTGGCCTCGCTGCTCGATTTCGCCGGCTGGCGGGTGACGCGCGAATATTACATCAATGATGGCGGCGCGCAGGTCGACGTGCTCGCCCGCTCGGCCTATCACCGGTATCGTGAGGCCCATGGCGAGGCGGTCTCGATCCCCGAGGGCTTGTATCCCGGCGACTATCTGATCCCGATCGGGGCGGCGCTGAAGGCCGCGTACGGCGATCGGTTCATGGACGCGCCCGAAGAGGACTGGCTGCCGGTCGTCCGCCCGTTCGCGACCGAGCGCATGATGGATCTGATCCGCGACGATCTGGCGGCGCTTGGGGTCCGGATGGACGTGTTCTTTTCGGAGAAGGCGCTCTACGGCACCGGCCGGATCGAGGCGGCGCTTCAGGATCTGCGCGACAAGGGCCTGATCTACGAGGGCGTGCTGGAGCCGCCGAAGGGCAAGCTGTCCGAGGATTGGGAGCCGCGCGAGCAGACGTTGTTCCGCTCGACCGCCCATGGCGACGACGTCGATCGGCCCGTGATGAAGTCGGACGGGTCCTGGACTTATTTCGCGCCCGACATCGCGTATCACTACGACAAGGTGCGCCGCGGGTTCGATCTGCTGATCGACGTGTTCGGCGCTGATCATGGCGGCTACGTGAAGCGGATGAAGGCGGCGGTGTCGGCGCTGTCGGACGGCCGCACGCCGCTCGAGATCAAGCTGTGCCAGCTGGTGAAGCTGTTGAAGAACGGCGCCGAGTTCAAAATGTC
>CAZBIG010000450.1:0-2509 GCA_964491865.1 uncultured Neomegalonema sp.
ACCGCGACGATCCGACCCACGCCCGCATAGGACCCAGCCCGCTCGAGCGTCGGCCCCGCCACGGCCCAAGTCCGCGTCTCGGCGGCCAGGAAGCCGACCGCCGCCAGCCCCGCCGCGGCCAGCGCGGCCCGAGCGGCGCGGCGCGCGACCCCGCCGGACCGCAGAAGCGCCCGCGCCGCGGCCGCGGTCACGGCCACGGCGGCCGCCGCGATCGCCGCCTCGGCCCCGGGCTCGTCGGTCGCGGCGAAAAACGCGGCGACGCCGAGCGCCACCGCCACCGGGGTCCAAAGCGCCAGACGGTCGCGCTCGGGCGCGATCAAGCGCGCCGCGAAACGCACGAGCCCCGACCGCTCTTGCCGGCGGGCGCGCCCGCTCTGCTGGTCACGCGTCGACGCGAACCGCATGGCCTGTCCCCCCTTCCCAGCCGGCTCAAATCCCCGCGCCGACGCTTGCGTCGCCGGTTCCGCTGTTGCGCGAGGCGGGCGGTCTCCGCCAAATGCCGGGCGAAAGCGCCCGAGCGCTGTCCCACAGGATTTGACCCGAGGCCATCATGAGCACCGTCGCAGCCGAGCCCTCCGCCGCTGACACGCGCGCGGGGGTCACCCGCTCCGCGCCGTCGCCGACCGGGTTCCTGCATATCGGCGGGGCGCGCACGGCGCTGTTCAACTGGCTGTTCGCGCGGCGCCACGGGGGGCGATTCGCGCTGCGCATCGAGGACACCGACCGGGCCCGCTCGACCGCCGAGGCGACCGAAGCGATCTTCGACGGCCTGCGCTGGCTCGGCCTCGATTGGGACGGCGAGGCGGTCAGCCAGTTTTCGCGCGCCGGCCGGCACGCCGAGGCCGCGGCGCAGATGCTTGAGAACGGCAGCGCCTATCGCTGCTATGCGAGCAAAGAGGAGATCGAGGCGGCCCGAGCCGCCGCCGAGGCGGCGGGCGCGCCGGTCTTGTTCAACAGCCCTTGGCGCGACCGCGATCCCGCCGACGCGCCCGACGGCGCCCCGTTCGTGGTGCGCCTCAAGGCCCCGCGCGAGGGCGAGACCGTGATCGAAGACCGGGTGCAAGGGCGCGTGGCTTGGCGGAACGAGACGCTCGACGATCTGGTGCTGCTGCGCGCGGACGGCACGCCGACCTACATGCTGGCCGTGGTGGTCGACGACCATGATATGGGCGTCACCCATGTGATCCGGGGCGACGACCACCTCACCAACGCGGCGCGCCAGGCGCTGGTGTTCGCCGGGCTCGGCTGGTCGCCGCCGGTCTTCGCGCATATCCCGCTGATCCACGGGCCCGACGGCGCGAAGCTGGCGAAGCGCCACGGGGCGCTGGGGGTCGGGGCCTATCGCGACATGGGCTATCTGCCCGAGGGCATGCGGAACTATCTGGCGCGCTTGGGTTGGAGCCACGGCGACGACGAGGTCTTCACCACCGACCAAGCGATCGCCTGGTTCGGGCTCGAGGCCGTGGGCAAGTCCGCCGCGCGGCTCGATTTCGACAAGCTCGACTTTGTGAACGGCCAGCATCTGAAGCGCGCTGCGCCCGACGCGCTGGTCGCGGCCTATGAGGCCTTTCGAACGCGGGCAGGCCACCCCGCTTTGACGCCGACGGCGCGCGAGCGGCTGCTGCGGGCGACGCCCGCGCTGCAGGACCGCGCCAAGACCCTGGTCGAGTTTGGCGAGGCGGCGCATTTCGCGCTGGTCGAGCGGCCGCTGGCGTTCGACGACAAAGCGGCGAAGGCCCTCGATCCGGTCGCGACCGAGCGTCTTCGACGGCTCCGCGCAGCGCTCGCGGCGCTGTCTGACTGGAGCGCCGAGGCCCTCGACGCGGCGCTGCGGGCGTTCGCCGAGGCCGAGGGCGAAAAGCTCGGCAAGATCGCGCAACCCGCGCGCGCGGCGTTGACCGGCCGCGGCGCGTCGCCGGGGGTGTTCGACGTGATGCGCGCGCTTGGCCGCGAGGAGAGCCTCGCCCGGCTCGGCGACGCGGCGCAGCGCTGACCGCTCGGCGGCGCGGCCCGCGCCATCGACCAGTTGTGATCCGCCGCGACCCTACGGCCTCTCGACCGGGCCGCTCTCGCTTGGTCCGATGCCGCAGTGCAAAAATGGGATCGAACAGCCCGGAGGACGGGCTTCAATGGAGGCGAAGATGGCAGACAGGTTTGACAAAGCGACCTTGGTCGTCGGCGACAAAACGCTGGACATGCCGGTGCGTCACGGCTCGACGGGGCCGTCCGTCATCGACGTGCGCAGGCTCTATGCCGAGACGGGCTGCTTCACCTACGATCCGGGCTTCACGTCGACCGGCAGCTGCAACTCGACGATCACCTTCATCGACGGCGATAAAGGCGAGCTGCTTTATCGCGGCTATCCGATCGACCAGCTGGCCGAACAGTCGAACTTTCTCGAAGTCTGCTACCTGCTGCTGTACGGCGCGTTGCCCAGCCGGTCGGAGTATTCGGACTTCGTCGGCCGGGTGACCAAGCACACGATGCTGCACGAGCAGATGCAGAACTT
>CAZBIG010000451.1:0-2506 GCA_964491865.1 uncultured Neomegalonema sp.
CGCGCGCGCGGAGGCCGCCGACCCGGCCGACAGCGCCGAAGGCCCGACCACCGAGAGACCGACCGAGAGACCTGCCCAAAACCCCGCCCAAAACCCTTTCCAGGGCCCCGGCGCCGCCCCTCTGTCCGTCGACCCGGCCGACGCGGCGCCGGTCTGGCGGCGCGCCGAGCCCGACAGCCCCTGCGTCAGGATTTGCCAGATCCACCCTGGCGCGGGCCTCTGCGGCGGCTGTCTGCGCACGGTCGACGAGCTCACGGCCTGGCCGCGGCCGTCCGCCGACGCGCGCCGCGCGCTGATGGCGGCGCTGCCGGCGCGCGCCGAGCGGTTGCGCGCGCCCGAGGCGCGGCCGTCTCGACGACGCCGGACTTGACCTCGCGCGCCGTTTATCGCCGCATGACAGGCGACCGCCCCCAACAGAGTCGCGCCGCCGCGCGCCATGTGGAGTAGCCATGCGGGTCATCTTGTTGCTCGCCGTCGTCGGACTGGCCGCGGCCGGACTTTACGTGTTGGACGACCGCTATCCGTGGGCGCTCGAGGACCCGGACACGCTGATGCACGCGACGTTTCTGGCGCTGCTGCTCGGCGCGCTGCTGTTCGGGGCGGGCCGACCGACCGGCGCCGGGCTGCGCCGCGGTCTGGCTCAAATCGTCGTCTGGTTCGCGCTGATCGCGGCGATCGCGATCGGCTATGAGAATTGGGATCAGGTGAGCAAGGCGGCGCTCCGCACCGCGTCCGACCTGGCGCCCGGCGAACCGGTCGACGTGTCCGAGAACGAAACCGTGCTGACGCGCGGCGGCAGCGGCCATTTCACCGCCAACGCCACCATCAACGGCGAGCGGATCCGCATGCTGGTGGACACCGGCGCCTCGGACGTGGCGATCCCGTTCGACGAGGCGCGGCGGCTCGGCATCGACGTCGCGACGCTCAATTTCAACAAACCGGTGCTGACCGCGAACGGACGGGCGCTGGTGGCGCCGGTGCTGCTCGACGAAGTCGCGGTCGGCGGCGTCAGGCTGTACAATGTCGACGCCTCGGTGGCGGAACCCGGTCGACTGCCGAGCGCGCTGCTCGGCATGAGCTTCCTCGGGCGTCTGAGCGAGTTCAGCTTCCGACGAGACCGCCTGACCCTGCGGCGCTGACCGCCGACCCGCCGCACCGCGACACGCCCAAAGCTAGGGGCGCGACAGCCACCAGTCGGGCGTCGCGCGCGGAAACGGGTTCGGCCGAAAATAGGCGATCACCCGCGGCGTCGCGGCCGCGGATCCGGCGCCGCGCCACGGCGCGACCCCGTGCAGCGCCAGGCGATGGACGATATAGGTCTCGCCCGGCTGCGCCGGGATCTCGATCCGACGGCACCGATCGAAACAGACCCGCCGCGCAGCCTGATAGGCCTCGGTCACGTCGCGCTCGGCCCAACGCTCGGGCGGGTCGAGGGCGAAAACGTCTTCGAAAGCCCGGCGCATATGTTCGTGCGACCCTTCCCAGACGCTCATCGGAGACGCCCCTTCGGCGACCGGCGTCAGCGGCGCGCCGAGAACGAAGCCGTGGGCCTCGCCGAAATGACGCCGCCGGCTGTCGCCAAGACGCAGCAGCCCGTCGACATGGGCCGCGTCCCGCGTCAGGCGGTAGCGCGCGGCGGCCGGGGTTTCTTCGGGACCGGGTTGCGGATAGCGGGGAAAAACCGCGCTGATCTGGGCCCGGTCCCAGGCGAAATCGCGCAAGCCGAGCGCTTCCTCGACGAAATCTCGCGCCCACCCCTGGAACGGCGTCCCGTTCACGGCGCCGTCCGCGTCGTTCGGCAACAGATTCACGCCGGGAAACCAGGTTCCGCCGCACCGAAAGTCCGCGTCCGGGGCGGCCATGAGGGCCTCGGCTTCGGCGCGGGCGGCGGCGGCCCACGCCGCGACGCGGGGCTCGGCGGGAAAGCGCGCCCAGCCTCGGGTCAGGAAATGCGCCAGACTCGCCCCGTCCGTCATCTCGGCCCTTCGTGTCTGTGGGTGGCGGCGTCCTCATCCTACGCCGCGCCGCCGCCCAGAAGCGCGTCTCGCAGCATGTTACCCGCCGCGAGCGCCAGGATCAGCGCGAAAGCGAGCCGCGCCGGGCGCAAGGGCGCGTCCTTGGCCAGCCGCGCGCCGACCGGGGCCGAGGCCGCCAGACCGACCGCCATCGCAAACGCGGCCACCACGTCCAAGCGCCCGAGCGCGACGGGTCCGCCGAGCGACGCCGCCCCGCCGGCGCCGATCCAAACGCCTTCAACCCAGGCGACGCCGGGGCCGAGCGCCAGCGCGGCGGACAGGGCCGCGACCAGGCCGATGGCGGCCGCGCCGACCGCGGCGCGGTCCGGCGTCGCGCCGAAGCGCGCCAAGAGGGGGGCGACTACGGTCCCACCCCCGCCCAACAGCGCCGCCGGGCCGAGGCCGAGCGACCAGAGGACCGCCCAGCCGCCCTCCGGCGTCGCGGCCGGCTCGGCGCGCCGGGCGGCCTCGAGCGCCGCGAGCGCGGTCTT